>NZ_JBXTEF010000105.1:0-11896 GCF_057495195.1 Cysteiniphilum sp.
CCACTTTGATTGTGTAAGCGTTGGCTGAGCGTAAGTCGAAGCCTCTATGAAGTGTGATTACCCACTTCGACTGATGCTCAGTGCATCCCTTCGACTTACGCTCGGGGTACGGTGAGCACTTGTGGGTGAATATTTAGTCTTAGCCTTTTTTTATTTATTTTATTTATCTAATGTTTTGATATGCATCTTACTCGCTAGTAGGGCAATGATGGCAATAATAAATACAGCGCTCATTAGATAGGCTGGTGAGTTGGTGTTTCCTGTGTGATGAATCATATAGGTTGCAATCGCTGGTGTTAAGCCACCAAATAATGCAAAGCCAACATTATAACAAAACGATATGCCAGAATAGCGCACATCTGTTGGGAATAACTTCGTTAAATAGGCGCTAACAGCACCAGCAATACCGCCGGCAAAAATAGATACCAAGGTATATGAAAGCATTACCGCGCCATGTGTCGATAAGCTATGATAAAAATAGATACCTGTTGGGATGAGCAATAGGGCGCTGATTAAAATCACGACTTTTTGACCAACGCGATCCGAAATGGCTCCAGCAATAGTGCAGAAAACTGAAAAAGTAAACAGGTTAATAATCGTCGTATAAGCGATAACAGTATTATCATAGCCTCTTAATTGCATAAATGAGGTAATATACAAATAGAAAATACTGACAACAGCGGCTTGTGAGCCAACAATGAAAATTCCTAAAATGGCATTGCGTGCATGATTCTTAAATAACGCCAAGATTGGTAGTGTATGGCGTTTGCTTTCATTTAGGAAAAGTTCAGACTCCTCCAAACGTTTACGTAAGAAATAGCTAATCACAGCAAGTACGCCACCAAAGATAAAGGCAATACGCCAAGCAATAGATGGATCAACATGAATGAGTAATGCATGAGCAATATCCGCTAAGAAAATTCCAATATTGATAAATAAGAAGATTACCCCGCAAACTAGACCTGGGTGTTTGGGGATATGTTCGCAAACAAAGGTAATAGCTCCTGGAATCTCTCCACCAATAGCAATGCCTTGAGCCAAACGTAGTAGGATAAAGATAATGGTTGCAGTAACCCCTAAGGTACTAAAGCTAGGTAGTAACCCCATTAATAATGTTGCTAATGCCATAATACTAATCGATAGTACAAAGACTTTTTTGCGTGTGTATTTGTCACCAAAATGACTAAACAACATGCCGCCAAAAGGGCGCGCCAAATAGCCAATTGCAAAAGCAACAAAAGCGCCCAACATGCTAAGTACTGGCGATGATGAAGGGAAAAAAGTCTCGCCAATAGCCATGGCAAAGACGGCAAATATCACAAAATCATAAAACTCAAGAGCGCCACCAAGGCTTGAAAGTAAAATGATTCTCCATTGTTTACTGTTTACGGGCATTTTTATTCTCCTTTTGAGTCTAACCTTGCTCTTTATTCCTAATTGTTTTGAGTAATTAGTATCGCGTATTTTTTTATCTAGATGCAACTTAAAAAGTTAAATAAAATCGCAATATAGCGAATATAAAAAATATAATCGCTTGCTTTAGAAAGGAAAGTGCCAAAAAAAGTAATTTTAACACAGCTTTGGTTGTGTTCTGCAGTTAGGCTGACTAGAATACGTTTCATTTGTGGTGCATGGTTTTTCAACCGTGTAATGAAAGTCATTAAGGCAAGGTTTTTTTAGATGTTATTATGGTTAACCGGTTGGTTGTCACAATATTTTACGTTTATGCATATTTTTAGCAGTTATGTGACTGTGCGCTCACTTATGGCAGCATTAACAGCACTTTTAATCAGTTTATTTGTTGGCAAGCCTATGATCAGTTGGTTAAGTAAAATGCAGATAGGGCAGGTGGTGCGTGATGATGGACCACAAACGCATCTGGTTAAGAAAAACACACCAACAATGGGAGGGTGCTTAATTATTTTTTCCATTGTTGTATCAATTTTATTATGGGCAAAGCTAAATAGTCCGTTTATATGGGTATTGCTTTTTGTACTTGTCAGTTTTGGTTTGATTGGTTTTTTAGATGACTTTCTAAAGTTAGTATTAAATCATCCTAAAGGTTTGCGCGCCAAATATAAATATATGATGCAGTCGATTTTTGCAATCGTGGCAATGCTGTGGGTTTATGCCTTATTACATAACTATATGGACTTTAGCTTGTCGATTCCCTTTAGCAAGGATTGGGTTATTCCGTTAGGAGCTTGGGTTATCCTGTTGGGTTATTTTGTGATAACAGGAAGTAGCAATGCGGTGAATTTAACCGATGGTTTAGATGGTTTGGCCATTTTACCGATTGTGCTTGTAGCAATGGGGCTTGCTGTCTATGCCTATGTCATTACCAATAGTGCCTTTGCTGGACACTTGCTGTTTGATTATATGCCAAATGTTGGTATTGATGAGCTTGTTGTATTTTGTGCTGCAATTACCGGTGCGGGCTTTGGTTTCTTATGGTTTAATGCTTATCCTGCGGAAGTATTTATGGGGGATGTTGGTTCGCTAGCATTGGGGGCGACACTTGGTACGATTGCGGTGATTATTCGTCAAGAGTTAGTATTTTTTATTATGGGCTTTTTGTTTGTGATGGAAACGGTTTCAGTTATTCTGCAAGTTGGATCATATAAACTAAGAAAAAAACGTATCTTTAGAATGGCGCCACTTCATCATCACTTTGAATTAAAAGGTTGGCCTGAAACCAAAGTTGTCGTGCGTTTTTGGATTTTGACGGTTATTTTTGTATTAATCGGGCTTGCTGCACTTAAAGTGCGCTAATAAGGCGATTAAATGATCGAATCAAAGCCTTTTTATTATCAAACACAACACATCAAACATGTATTAGTTGTGGGTCTTGGTGCTTCAGGGGTTGCTGTTGTTAATTATCTAAAGGCTTATGTGTTAGAGATCGATATATTTGATCAGCACCCTAAAAACAGCCCGGTGACAGTTGATTACCAAAACTTTGATGAAATCAACCTTGAAAGTTATGATTTAATTGTCGTAGCTCCTGGTATTCCTATCAATAGAGCACCATTTAATCAACTCTATACTCATTGGCATAAAGTCGTTGGTGATATTGAATTATTTGCACTACATATTGCGGCATGTAATGCAACGAGATCACATAAGCAAAAAGTCATTGCGGTCACGGGTTCAAATGGCAAGAGTACGGTTGTTTCTTTACTTTTCCATGTGCTGCAAAACCTTGGAGTAAATGCTGCTTTAGGTGGCAATATCGGTACCCCTGCTTTAAGCCTTATCGATGGAAAAGTTGATGTTTATGTACTTGAGATCTCAAGCTTTCAGATCGATTTATTAAAAAACGCACAGTTTGATGTTGTGGCAGTATTAAATTTATCCCCAGATCATTTGGATCGTTATGCTGATTATAAGGCGTATTGTGATTCTAAACTTGCATTGTTCGCACGTGGCAAATACCGTGTGATGAATGCCAAACAAAAAGATTTATTAAATCATAGAGTGGATGATACTCTTTCATACTTTAATAATGACGTTACTTATATCGATGATGATAAAGCTATATTTCATCACGAGGTATTTTGTCGGCAGCCTGAGGTGATATTACAAGGCAGACATAATCTTGAGAATATATTAGCAGTGTTGGTTATTTTAGAAATGATAGCAGGTGCTTTAGCAACCTCAAGGCAAGCTTGTGATTTTAAAAACACCCTGCCAGTCTACGACTGTCACCCCTCTTATAAAGAGGGGAATCAAGTAGACTCAGAGGTAGAGGTTCCCCTCTTTGCAAGAGGGGTGCCGAGCATGCGAGGCGGGGTGTTGGGAGAAGGCGGAAGCTTAGAACAAGCTATAGGGTTGTCAGATAGTAGTAAAGCCAAGATTAAATCGGCAATTGCTACGTTTAATCCACTTGCGCATCGCTGCCGCTTGGTTAGAGCGTTTGAACATATTCTCTATATTAATGACTCAAAAGCCACCAATATTGCATCAACCGAAGCCGCCCTTATGGGCCTAGGAAGTAAGGAGACTAAAAACATTATTATTTTGTTAGGTGGTTTAGCAAAGGGTGCTGATTTTAGCGAGTTGGTACCTGTACTTAAAACGTATGTTAGAAAAGCAATCGTTTATGGACAGGATCGGATGTCAATTTATCAAGCCATTGCCAATGAGGTTGATTGTACGCTTTGTCAGAGCCTTGATGAGGCATTTAATGCTGCCACAACCCTCGCTTGTCAAAATGATATTGTGTTATTATCACCCGCATGTGCAAGCTTCGATGGCTTTTTAAGCTATGCTCATCGTGGTGAATATTTTGAAGAATTGGTTAATAAGCTAAGGTAACAGCGTGCTTTTTTTTATTCGTAATTTATTTAGTCAGCGCAATAGCAAAAAGGTGCGCGTTCGAGCGACCATTGAGCTTGATATGGCATTTGTTTTTTTGGTGCTGGGATTATTAGCGTTTGGTTGGATTATGGTGACTTCGGCATCAATGGTTGATGCTAATTATGATTATGGCAATCCTTACTTTTATTGTATGCGTCAAGGCTTCTTTGCCGTGCTGGGTATAGGTGCGATGATCTGTGCATTACTGGTGCCAACAGATAACTATCAGAAAATTTATAAACTATGGCTTATTATTGCCTTTGTTTTGCTCGTTGCTGTGTTGATTCCGCATATTGGACGTGAGGTCAATGGCTCAAGACGTTGGATACCTTTGATTGTGATTAATGTGCAGGTTTCAGAAGTTGTTAAGCTATGCGCTATTATGTATTTTTCATCTTATCTGGTGCGTTTTGGAGATGTTGCCAGAGAAACATTTAAAGGTGTTGTTAAGCCGCTGATTATTCTTGCAGCAATGGCAGGTCTGCTACTTAAAGAGCCTGATTTTGGTGCATCTGTTGTGATGTTTACCTGTGTGTTTGGCATTATGTTTATGGCAGGTGTCAAATTGAGATGGTTTATTATCCTGATTGTATTAGGTGGTGTTGCGGCAACCTTTTTAGTGCTTTTTGAACCGTATCGTTTGGCGCGTTTAAATGGCTTTATGAACCCGTGGGCGGATGCCAATAATACCGGCTATCAGTTGGTACAAGCACTTATTGCGTATGGTCGAGGTGGTTGGTTTGGTGATGGCTTAGGTAGTGGTATTCAAAAGCAGTTTTTCCTACCTGAGGCGCATACTGATTTTATAGTATCAGTGGTTGCTGAAGAGTTAGGTGCAGTTGGTGTGATTACACTGCTTATGGTTTATGCTTATTTGATCTGGAAAGGTATGCGAATTGCGAGTCTTGCTTATATTCTCAATCGTCACTTTCAAAGCTATGTTGCTTATGGTATAAGCTTCTGGGTGGCTTTTCAGGTGATTGTTAACATCGGGGTGAATATTGGTGTTCTGCCAACCAAAGGCTTGACATTACCATTGATTAGCTATGGTGGAAGTAGTTTGCTTATTATGTGCTTTGCCTTGGGCATTTTGCTTCGGATTGACTTTGAGAATAAAATTACAGCGGATGAAATTATGCCGCGTTATGTCTATCAAAAAATATCATAAGAGGGGGAGATTTATGAAAAAACAAACACATTATGACATATTGGCGCATATTATTCATTGGTTGTTCGCTTTGGCAATTATTTTTCAATTGTTATCAGCGCAATGGATGCATCATAAAGTAAAGCCAGGTGTTGAACCGTGGACATTAAAATTATTTCTATTTCATGAAATTTTTGGTGTCACTGTATTTTTCTTGTTATTAGCCTATTTATTACGTGCTGCAAGCCTAGTGGAAAAAGATAAATTCGGGCATCTTTTTCCTTACAATAAAAAAGGTTTGATGCCTGTGATAGAGGATATAAAAATATTGTATCGTCGGCAATTGCCTGATCGTGATTTCGGTGGGTTAGCTGGATTGGTTCAAGGCTTAGGGTTTTTATTACTTTTCTTGGTTGCTTTATTGGGGATACTCTGGCTTGTGATTCCGGAAAACTATATTGGTGCCCCATTGCTACATGACATCAAAGAGCTACATGAGTTCTTTGCGCAAATTGTTTGGTATTATTTAGCGGGACATGTTGGCATGTTCTTAATTCATGTTATAGTGGATAAAACTTCAAAAAATAAAAAGTAAAAAAACAGTATAAAGTGGAGTAGAGAGCGTGATAGACATACACGATAAAACAGATAATACACGTATCAAAGACAAACGTACCTTGGTGCCATCTGGCGTTATTCATGAAGAGCATCCGATTACCAAAGAAGCTGCGGCAACAGTGATTGCTGCGCGTAAGGCAGTATCCAATGTGCTTCAAAACAAAGATGATCGTATGGTTGTCGTTGTTGGGCCGTGTTCAGTACATGATATTAAAGCGGCAAAAGAATATGCGGGTCTTTTATTGAGTGAAGCAAAAAAGCATGCTGATGAGCTTGTTGTGATTATGCGTGTCTATTTTGAAAAACCAAGAACAACGGTGGGTTGGAAAGGATTGATTAATGATCCTGATTTAGATAATAGTTTTAAAATTAACAAAGGCTTACGTATGGCACGCCAGTTGTTATTGGATATTTCAGATATGGGACTACCGTGCGCAACTGAGTTTCTAGATGTGATTAGTCCACAGTATATTTCGGATCTCATTGCATGGGGTGCCATTGGTGCGCGCACGACTGAGAGTCAGGTGCATCGTGAGTTAGCTTCAGGCTTATCTTGTCCAATAGGCTTTAAAAATGGTACTAAGGGAAGCATTGGGATTGCGGTTGATGCGGTAAGAGCGGCGAAATCAAAGCATCATTTCTTAGGTGTAACTAAACAAGGCACAACGGCAATTTTCGAAACAACAGGCAATGCCGATGCACATATTATTTTACGTGGTGGTAATGATGGACCAAACTATGCCAAGGAATATGTTGATCAAACCGCTGATGCGTTAAAAGAGCATCACTTGCCACAAAAGGTGATGATTGATTGCAGTCATGGTAATAGCAGCAAAGATTACAAAAAACAATCTTTGGTGATTGATGATATTTGTGGTCAATACAAAGCAGGTAGTCAGGATATTCTTGGAGTGATGATTGAGAGTAACTTAAAAGAAGGCAATCAGTCGATTTTTGTTACTCCATTAGAGTATGGCAAAAGTATTACTGATGCTTGTGTTGGTTGGGATGAAACGGTTGAGATGCTTGATAAACTAGCATCTGCTGTTAAAGAAAAGCGTCAAGTGAAATAAACTAATGCCTAAGACTAAACATTCACCCACAAGTGCTCACCGTACCCTGAGCGTAAGTCGAAGGGTAATACACTCTCATAGAGGCTTCGACTTACGCTCAGCTAGCGCTCATACAATCAAAGTGGGTAGAAATATGGTCATGGCCAAGCTAATCAATCAATAATCGTGAAAACTATTGCTCAAATCAGAGCCTTTCTAATAGAAATTAATGCATTAAAACTAACTTCTTATCAGACTGTAGATCTTAAAAATCATTCTTATTTTCTCATTGAAAACCTTTATCAAGATCATCGTTTAGTCACAAAAAACGATGGCTTTATTGCACTTAAAGGGCAAATGCATGATGGGCATCGTTATGTCAATGAATTACGCGCTCAAGGTGTTCAATTGATCTTGGTTGAAGATATTGACTTAATTGATCCACAGGATATTCCTTTTGTTATCGAGATTCAGAATTTAAAATCAATTCTCGCAAGCTTGGCAAGCTGGTTTTATGATTACCCATCTGAGCAGCAAAGCATCTTTGCAGTGACAGGTACTAATGGTAAAACTTCAATTTGTCATTTCTTGGCGCAAAGCATGACAAGGCTTAAGCATAAGGTCGGTGTGCTTGGAACGATTGGCAATGGTGTATTTCCAAAACTTGAAGATTCCGCTTTAACGACTTTGGATAATCTAAGCCTACAGCGGGTACTTAAGAACTTGTATGATCAAGATGTTGATACGATTGCCATGGAAGCGTCATCACATGCCATTAGTCAGCAGCGTATTCTCAATGTCAATATTCAAACGGCGATTTTTAGTAATCTTGATATCGATCATTTGGATTATCACCAGACGATGGAGCAATATTTTCAAGCCAAGCGTCAGTTATTTAAATTAGCAAGTGTCAAGAAATGTGTGATTAATATTGATAATGACTATGGTAGGCGTTTGTATGATGAGTTGATTGAAGAGCAAGAGAAAGAGATTTTTAGTTTTAGCCTCGTTAATAGTAAAGCCGATTGTTGTATGCCAATACAATCAATATCGCCGCAAGGCTTTGTGGTTGATATACTTTTTAAAAACAACAAGGCATTAGCTATTACAATCCCTATTATGGGTGAATACAATATCAGCAATATTGCCGCAGTCGTTTGTGCTTTATTGGCAAACGATTATCCCTTTGATGACGTGATAACAACCTTAAGTGATTTACAGAATCCCAAAGGACGTCTTGAAAAGCTTATACATGATGGAAAAGCAACTGTTGTTATCGATTATGCGCATACCGCAGATGCTCTAGCTAAAGCCTTACAAGCCGTGCGTGTGCAAACAAAGGGTAAGCTTTATTGTGTGTTTGGTTGTGGCGGCTCACGTGAGCATAGCAAGCGCCCATTAATGGCAAAAGCAGCGCAACAATATGTTGATTTTGTGATTGTGACAGAGGATAATAATCGCACGGATGATATTAAGGATATTGTTCGAGATATTACATCGGGATTTAACGATGAGTTTACTCAATTTATCGTAATTGAAGCGCGTAAACAGGCGATAGAGTATGCATTAAGCATTGCAAATGCTCATGATGTTATTTTACTTGCCGGTAAAGGGCATGAAACCTATTTAGATAAAAACCATCAAAAAACACATTTTGATGAACGTGAAGTGGTATTGGAGTTTTGGAGAAAAAATGATTAAGTCATTAAAATCACTGGCTTTGCAATTAAATGATTGTCAGTACATTGGGCAGGATGTGGCAATTACTGGTGCGCATATTAACTCAAAAGAGATTAGTCAGGGACAGCTTTTTGTCGCATTACAAGGCGAACGTGATGGGCATGATTTTATTGATCATGCCATACAAAATGGTGCAGCTGCAGTTCTAGTGACACAACAACAAGCTGATCTTGACGTGCCACAAATCATCGTCAAAGATACGCGTAAAGCACTGTTTGACTTAGCCGTTTTATATCGCCAAACACTTAATATGCCCGTGTTATCAATAACGGGAAGTTGCGGCAAAACAACCACCAAAGAAATGCTAGTATCTATGCTTAAAGCATTTGGTAAGGTGCATTATAGTCATGGTAATTTTAACAATGATCTCGGTGTGCCGATGACAGTGCTATCAACGCCACAAGATGCTGATTTTGTGGTAATTGAAGCGGGCACCAATGCCCCAGGTGAAATCCCGCATTTAACACAGTTAATCAAGCCAGATTATGCCGGCATTACCAATGTCTCAGCATCACACTTGGAAAAGCTAAAATCTTTAGATGGTGTAATGATTGAAAAGGGTGCCTTACTGCAAGGCATACAGCCACAGGGTAAAGCAATTGTTAATTTGGATGATCCAAGAATTAATGCCTTTGCTAAAGCTTTAGCAGTTGATCAAGTGACATTCTCGATGAATAACACGGCAGCTGATATTTATTTATATGATCAAACAGAATCAGTAACAACATTGAGCTTTACAGTGAGCGTGGCAAAGAATCACTACGAAGCACGATTGAATGTTATTGGTCAGCATAATATTCAAAATACATTAACGGCACTTTCGTTTATCTATGCCTTGCGATTAGATATTTACAAAGCGCTTAATGCATTAGCAGAGTATCAGCCTTATAAAGGACGCTTCTCTTTAGTAACTTTAAATGATTATGTGACACTCATTGATGACACTTATAATGCCAGTGTTCAATCGGTTAAAGCAGCAATTAATGATTTAGCGACATTTAAGGGTCAGAAGTATCTTGTGCTTAGTAATATGGGTGAGCTTGGTGAGCATGCGGAGCATTATCATCAAGAGGTTGGTCGCTTGATTAAACAATCAAACATTGACTATGTCTATTTGTATGGCAATAAAGCATGGATGACATTACTGGCTAAAGAAGCAGGAGATCATGCACGATATTTTGAGCACAAAAGTGCGTTAATTGATGCTTTACAAAGTGATCTTAACAATAACCAAAATAAACGCTCACGCATTTTAGTTAAGGGCTCACGTGCGAATCAGATGGAAGAGGTGGTTGGGGTGTTGAAAAAGTATTATAAAGTGTTATAAGGAAGCGGTATTATGAAAAGGATAAAACAGTGGTGGTTGGTCTCAATGGTGTTGTTAGTTGCCGGATGTGCCACGTATGAACCCATGCAGACAGCAAAGAGTGTTGATCTGCAAAAGTATATGGGTAAGTGGTATGAGATAGCTCGCCTGCCTAATAGCTTCCAAAAAGGTTGTCATTGCTCTACTGCTGAATATAAGGTGCTTGATCAAAATAAAATTTCAGTCACCAATGCGTGTTATAAAGATGGCAAGTTAAAAGAAGCCACAGCAACTGCTTGGCGATCTAATGCCGATGATAATAGTAAGCTTAAAGTCAGGTTCTTTTGGCCATTTACGGGTAAGTATTGGATCTTATACGTCTCTGATGATTATCAATATGCTGTGGTTGGCGAACCTTCCAGAGAATATCTGTGGTTTCTAAGTCGCACAAAGTATATTAGTCAACAGCAGTTAGATTTGATGAAAAATATAGCCATTCAACAAGGCTACAATTTAGATCAGTTGATTGTTGCGGGTAATCTCAACTGTTAATAGTCGCTATTACCTACAGGCTGATCACTTACCTGAAAGCATCAAAAATTTCTTCGATACTAGACTTTATCAATGGGCAATCATAGCTATAAATAATCGTTATATGTGGTAAAATCCTTATTGGAAATCAATTGTGAAGGGAGTTTGTTATGACAAGTAGTGTTTGGTGGAGTTGATTATAGGCTGGAGTTTACTAGATACAGTATGATTTTAGTTTTGCCAGAATATTAAGAGTATGTAGAGGTATACAAGATGGAGTTTACAAGGTTTAGATTGATTGAAGAAAAGATCGAAAAAGGATTGCGTTATATTGAAGCTGATAGAGATTCCTTTCAAGGTGTCTTGTCTGAATATAAAGGTAATATTTCAGATACATATCATGAAGTAAGAATTACTAATGAAGATAAATATTTGTGGTTAGATATTGAGTACGGAAAACCTCACCCTCGTGATGACTTTATTACTCATACGCAAACAGGTCATAAAGAGGATAATATTCGCACATTGGAGCAAGTTGAGCTTTGTTCCCAAGTATTTTGCATGTATTTTTATGAGGCTAAGATATTATATATGTCACACTCAAATAAAAAATGGATCATCAAAAATATTTTAAAACAAATTACCAAGAATAAGACTAATTTTGAGATTGATGATACTTATGTTTCAGTTGAGGAGTTTATTCGTTTAATAGAGGAAGTAAATGAAATCTCTTTTACAAGCTTGGATGGTTTGTTTTCCAATGATAGCTCTAAGCGAAAGGCTCTTACTGATTTGCTTGGTTATGACTCTCCTGGTGATTTTTTGCTTAAGCTTGGCTATAAAAAAGGAAGTAAAAAACGATTACTTCCCTTTATTAGAAGTCTTGTTAAGGAAAAAGATAATGGTTCTTTGGGGAGTCTTATAATTAAAGGTTCGAATGGTTTAGGGTTACCTATAATTTTTAATAATGACGCTTTTACAAGTAAACTACAGGTAGTGGCAGATAAAAATGAACAAGGAAAGTTTGTTTCTTCGCTAGTCAAGCAAAAGTTACTTGAAAATATTGAAGAGACTGTTCACTCAACTGTGTCACCCTAAAGCTCAAGTTTTAACCGTTCAGGAAAAAAGATGTTGAGCTGTGAA
>NZ_JBXTEF010000106.1:0-21385 GCF_057495195.1 Cysteiniphilum sp.
TAACACAATAAATTATGGATTGGCAACTCGTAAACTTTATTTTTGATTATTATTCAACCCTTGATTCGCATTAAACAATTATTTTTTCGTGAGCCTTAAAAATATTATCCATTTCAGAAATGGATAAAGATGAATCCAAAATAATACAAATAGGTTGCTTTATTTCATGCAATCCTATATTTACACTTTCTGGCAGCTCTCTGACAGTTAATTTACAGTCATCTTGTTTTATTGTTTTTATGCTAGTAAGAACAGCATCTGACATTGCACGTATGTGATGAACGTCTGCTCTTGAGTGATCACTACTGATCCACTTGCTATTATTTGTATAGTCAGCAATTTTTCCATCTAGTGTAATTGCTTGTTTAAGCGTTATCCAAGGGCGTTTATAGTCAAACTTATGGAAATAACCTTTGTTTAATTCTCTATATTTCCTCTGTAGTTCTACTGATTGCAACTGCTTAATGCTTATCCCTTTGCTTTTTAGTGAATCAATCCCTTTTCCAGCAATCAGAGGATTAGGATCTGGCAATAAATAGATTACGTCAGTAATCTTAGACTTAACAATTTGCTCACAGCACGGTGGAGTTTTGCCAAAATGACAACAAGGCTCTAATGTTACGTACATGCTTATGTTGGTTTCCCCTAAAATTATTTCAGGAATATGTTCAAGCGCCAGTCTCTCAGCATGTTTCCCTCCATATAGTAAATGCGCTCCTTCCGAGATAATATGTCCGTCATGGACAATAACACATCCAACCATTGGATTAGGGCTTGTGGTATAGCAACCTTGCTTAGCAAGTTGAATTGCTCTATCCATAAAAATATAATCTTGCTCTAGTTTATAACCTTTCATAGCAGATCAGCCGTACAATTAATTGATTCTAACTCTACATCATAAATATTTCCATTATAGCTACTAGCTAAAAAACATTTTTGATCAGCATTGTAGATCATGCATGATATCCCTGAGGTACACGGTCTAAAATATTGCCATAAGCCACTGTCTAAATGATATATATAAATATCACCATAATAACCACCTGTAGCAATAAATTTCTTATCATCGCTTATAGCGATACATTTAATAGAGTGCTTGTGCGGTGTATTAATAATGCTTTGCTCAGTAAGGCTAGTTAATCTTAGTGTTAAGTCTCTACTTACTGAGACAAATTTATCGTCTTGATAATAAGTACATCCATTAATGATTTTATCATGGGCGCCTTCTAAGCGTTTCACACAATTAAAGTCATATATTGAATGAAATGCAGCATTGCAGTTTGCACTTACTGAATAAATAAAATTTTGTGATGTAGCGATCGACTTTATTGCATTATCATGGGCTTGAATTAGTTGGTATAAATTCAATGTCGCGCCATTTATCTTAAGGATGACAATGTCGCCTGTATAGGTACCAATGGCAACATAAGTGCATTCATTGTTTACATATTTAATAGCACAGTTTATAGGCGAGTGGTGTTGATAAACGCTCGTGACGACCTCACCACTTACTTGATAAACTGTACCAGTTTGCCCCCCAACTAATAAAAATTGATCAACCTTGATGATAAAATTACACAAACTTGGAACATCTGAAAGTGGATATTTATGTTTTTTTCCATTAACACTCCTGCAGATTATAGTTCCCGCATCACCAACGCTGAAAATATCATCATCGCTTTTACAGATGGCATTAATACCGGAGGTAGGCATGACATTAGTTAAGTCCCAGCTATCTGATTCGATATTTAACTTAGCGTAACTTGATCCAAATGTTGACACAACCAAGCTATTTTCATTCTGAAAATCACAAGATCTAGCCCAGATTTGATATGGGTAGGGCATTTTCTTAATTAAAACGAGATCGTTATTACTTGAAACTTGCCAAATAGCTACATACCGATCATAGCTCAAGCTAATAAGCTGACTAAATTCTTGAGAGTATAATAATCGTTTAATCCCAGCATTGTGTGCTTTAATCACTGATATCTCATCATTTTCAAATATATGGATTTCTCCTTTATCGTTGCCAGAAAAAATACATTCGTCACCTTTAATTGCAATTGTATCGGTCTCTACCCCCTTGAGGTCTGTTGAGCTAAGTAATTCTCCTGTAAATGGTGACCATCTTTTTATCGTTCCATCATCGCTACTACTAATAGCAATTTCATCATTAAGCCAAGACACTGATAATACATCTTGTTTGTGTCCTTTAAGTATATGGATAAGATTGCCTTCAATATCACAAAAATAAATATTATGATCCCTTGAGGTAAAAATAAGGTACTTATCAGAAGGATGAAATGCAACACCCTCTGTATCGTCTTGGGCGAATGAAAATATAGCTAAACAATGTAGTTCAGGGACAGACCAGAGTCGCACCGTATAGTCACTGCTACTTGAAAGTAACAATTGACCATTATGACTAAACGTACATTGATTAACCAAATGGTCATGCGAAGCAGAGGCAATGGCATTAGATCTAGTTGCCTCCCACAAAATTAAATTATTATCATAGCCTGCTGTCGCAACATAATTGTCCTTGGTGGCAACATCACTAATTGGACTAGAGTGCACAATCATATAACCTCACCGATGCTTAATCTGTGATTTGTTTTGACAACTTTAGCTTGCAAATACGCTATATTTTCAGGCTTGAGATAGCATCCTGTTTTGCAGATATCAACAACATTAATATTATGGTTATGCAGTTGGTTAACTTTGTCTGGATTGTTTGTGTATAATTTAATTTTGTTCATGCCTAATGCGTTTAGCATTTCAACAGCAGCAATATAACTCCGTGAATCATGGTCAAAATTTAACGCTTGATTGGCTTCATATGTATCCATACCTTCAACTTGTAGCTGATATGCATGAATTTTATTGTATAAACCAATCCCTCGACCTTCTTGACGCAAATAAAATATTACGCCACTTGTTGATGAAAATAATTCTAACGCTTCATTAAGCTGATCCCCACAGTCACATTTTTTGGAAGCAAATAGGTCTCCAGTAATACACTCAGAATGAACACGAACTTTCGGACAAACTTCAGAGTCTGCATGATTAAAAATTAATGCAAAATCTTCGGTATTACTTGATAGATTGCTGAAAGTGCAAAACTCTACATCTCCATAGCGCGTTGGGATGGCTACTCTCTGTTTTATTCTACTTTCCATACATCCTCCTTCCCTTATAGATGAATCCTAATGTGTGTAAACATTTTAATATGTATCAATATGTAACAAAATCCCCTATTTTGGGGGATATGCATCGTTCCTATGTGGTTGAAGGAAAAGTCAACGGGTAATTCTCGTGGGTGCATGAGTATAAAAAATTTAAATGAGTATTTAATTTTTGTAGCTTCACAACATGTAAATGCCAACTGCATAACGAATGTATGTAGCATCTCTGCCGCTCAAGTACCACGGACTTAGCCCGTGGGTATCTATGAAGTAATGTTGCTCATTAAATTTTTAGCAGTTACTTGGTTGACTTTTCCATTTACTTGAATAAGCATTAAAAGGTGCTTTTATAGTGCGATTATGGTCTTAAAGACAAATGGAAAGTAAATAATTTGAAAACAGGGGAGTAAGATGTCGTTAGAAAAGTTAGCATGGCATGAAATTGGTTTGGATAGTGAAGACTTTGATAGTTCCGAGCTACCGTTGCATGAGCTGTCTACAAGAAAATCACAGGTTCTTGAGTTATTGACCTCGGGCTTTAATACTAAAATGATTGCGAATGAACTTAGTCTTAGTGATGAAACAGTTAAAACACACATAAAACAGATCAAAGACCAGCTTCACTGCTGTAGTAGTCATGAGTTAATTAAGAAATGCTACCAATTACGTAAAAAAAGTGGATAAAATCACCAACATTGTTGGCTTTAAGATCGACTCAGATCGTTGTGTAAATGCGTTTAGTGATAAAGCTTAACCTCAACTAAAGCGGCAATGATTTCAGTATCTGAATACTCATCATCTAGCGGTATCAGCATATCTTTTTTGTTGAAAATGCCTTGCTTTATTTTTAGATATAAACTGCCATCGATTTGATAAATGTTTTGAATCGTATAATTACCTTTGCTTTGAATAACACAAAGACTGGGAAAGGCGATCTCTTCCAGATTTAAGTAATCAAAAATCAAAACGTTACCAGTTTGATAGGGTGCGATATTCTGATCAAGTTCAATGGCAAAGGCCCTTGTTGATAGTTGGTTATTGGCAATTTCGGTGACTTTGCTGTCATTGTCTTGATATTGGTTCGTAATAAATTGCGTTAAGTTTGCTTTGCTAATAACAGGACATAGGCGACTTGATTTTTGCAGTGTGCTTGCGTTGTCGACAAGGTTGTGACGGATAAAGTCATCAATGCTGACTTCAAAGAAATCGGCAAGCATCTTAATGGTTTCAATGGATGGATTTTTATTGGTTTGGCTGGTGATGTTATAAATTGTCGTTGCTGAACAGCCTACTCTTCTGGCGAGCTCACTCACTGACTTGATATCATGCTTGCGCATGAGATTAAAAATATTATGACTTAGTTGTTGTACTATGTTTGACATGGTTTCTCGACTCCCAAATTTCGTTATCAAGTATAGCAATGAATCTCGTCGTTTGTCAGTAGAATAAGCGTATATTCAGATAAAAATTACTTGAATAAGTAAAAATAGCTAAAATTTACTTTACAATAAAATTTTTGAGCGATAGTATTGAGTCCAAGTTTGTAGCGGGGGCTATCGAAACTTTAGGTGAGGGGCAGGGAGCTTCTGGGGTAAAGTTCCTAGAAAAAGGCTTTAGCGTGGGGCTAAAGCCTTTTTCATTTGTGTTTTATTTTAACCTGTTTTTCTGATTAGAAAATTCGATAAAAAATTAAATGTCAATGCTAGTAAAGCATTATAAATATTGCTAGAATGCCGCTGTAATTAAGACGAGTCCAAATTTATCCAAACTTAATTACGAGGTCATTTATGTTACGTATCACTGAAGAAGCCATCACTTTTGATGATGTGCTGTTGTCTCCTGGTTATTCCAATGTATTGCCACATCAAGTTTCATTAGAAACGCATCTTACGCGTAAAATAAAACTAAAGATGCCATTAGTATCCGCTGCAATGGATACCGTAACCGAATCACGCTTAGCTATTGCTATGGCGCAAGAGGGTGGCGTGGGTATTATTCATAAGAATATGTCGATCAAAGCACAAGCAGCTGAAGTGCGCAAGGTTAAGAAGTTTGAAAATGGTATGGTCATTGATCCGATTACCGCTTCACCTGCAACAACGATACGTGAGTTGTTGGCAATTACTGAGCAGTATCATTTCTCGGGTGTGCCGGTTGTTGAGGGTAAGGCACTCGTTGGTTTGGTAACCTCGCGTGATATTCGTTTTGCCAAAGATTTAACACAACCGATTTCAAGTATTATGACGCCAAAAGAGCGTTTGGTAACAGTTAAAGAAGGTGCACAAGAAGACGAGATTCAACGTTTATTACATCAGTATCGCATTGAAAAAGTATTGGTTGTCAATGACAGCTATGAACTTGTTGGTTTAATTACAGTAAAAGACATTCAAAAATCAATTGATAAACCCAATGCCTGTAAAGATGAGTTAGGGCGCTTGGTAGTTGGCGCAGCTGTTGGTACAGCAGGAGATACTGAGGCGCGCGTCAAAGCATTGGTTGAAGCCGGAGTTGATGTGATTGTTGTAGATACAGCACACGGTCATTCGCAAGGCGTACTTGATCGCGTTAAATGGGTAAAAACGCATTTCCCAAAAGTGCAAGTGATCGGTGGCAATATTGCGACAGCGGAAGCGGCAAAAGCGCTAGTTGAAGCAGGCGCTGATGGAGTCAAAGTGGGTATTGGTCCTGGCTCAATCTGTACAACTCGAGTGGTTGCTGGTGTTGGTGTGCCGCAATTAACGGCGATTTCTAATGTGGTTGCCGTGATGGCACCATTAGGCGTGCCTGTAATTGCCGATGGTGGTATTCGCTACTCTGGTGATATTTGTAAAGCAGTCGCTGCTGGTGCTTCAGTAGTCATGGTTGGTGGATTGTTTGCAGGAACAGAAGAATCCCCTGGTGAGGTCGAATTATTCCAAGGGCGTTCATATAAATCATATCGAGGTATGGGGTCATTGGGTGCGATGGCAAAAGGCTCATCAGATCGTTATTTCCAAGATAGTGTTGATGCCAAAAAGCTCGTACCTGAAGGTATTGAAGGTCGTGTTCCATACAAGGGCACATTATCTGCAGTAATTCATCAACTAATCGGTGGCCTGCGCGCTGGAATGGGGTATACCGGCTGCGCTACAATTACTGAGATGAATACCAAACCAACCTTTGTCAAAATCACAGGGGCGGGTTTTAACGAAAGTCATGTACATAATGTAATGATCACCAAAGAGCCACCAAACTATCAATTGAAATAACTAAATAAAGGCAATTACTTCTATCCTTATTTTATAACGTTGGCTGAGCGTTAGTCGAAGCCAATGATTGTTTCTTTGTCATTTGTGTATTTCCCTTCGACTTTGCTCAGGGTGCGATCAGGCTAATCTTGCTGCGTAATTACTTGGTTGATATCAAGAAAAAAGAGTGAAAAATAACAAAAAAAGCAGATTTGGAATCTAAGCGATTGTATCAGCATTAAAATTGCTCTATTGTATGCGGGTATTTTATGTATCGTTAAATAATTTACCGCGATGCAGTATTTATAAACCTTATTGTAAACTCAAAATAAAAGTGGAGTATTGGCTCATGAACGATAGATTGAAGATTAACGTTGGCTTGGCTGAGATGCTTAAAGGTGGCGTGATTATGGACGTTGTAACTGCAGAGCAGGCAAAAATCGCTGAAGAGGCGGGTGCTGTTGCAGTGATGGCGCTTGAACGCGTTCCTGCTGATATTCGTAAAGACGGTGGCGTGGCACGCATGTCAGATCCAAAGCTGATCAAAGAGATTATGGCAGCCGTGAGTATTCCAGTGATGGCAAAAGTGCGTATTGGTCATTTTGTTGAAGCGCAAATTTTAGAGTCGTTAGGCATTGACTTTATTGATGAAAGTGAAGTATTAACACCTGCGGATGATGAAAACCATATCGATAAGCATGCCTTTAAAGTGCCTTTTGTTTGTGGTTGTAGTAATTTAGGTGAAGCACTACGTCGAATCGGTGAGGGTGCTGCTTTGATCCGTACTAAGGGTGAAGCAGGAACGGGTGATGTGATTCAGGCAGTAAAACAAATGCGTGCATTAAATCGTCAGATCAAAGAAGTACAAATGGCAGATAGTGGTGAGTTAATGGCAATTGCTAAAAAACTAGCTGCACCTTACGAATTAGTAAGATATGTACATGAGCATGGCAAATTGCCTGTACCTAATTTCTCAGCTGGAGGTATTGCAACACCTGCTGATGCGGCAATGATGATGCAATTAGGTGCTGAAACTGTCTTTGTTGGTTCGGGTATTTTCAAATCGAATAATCCTAAAAAACGTGCTGAAGCCATTGTAAGTGCTGTAACACATTTCAATGATCCAGATGTGATTGCTAAAGTCTCAGAAGATCTAGGTGCGCCAATGACTGGAATCAACTGTGATCATTTGTTGCCACACGAGATGTTTTCAGTTAGAGGCTAGTAATGAATATCGGGGTACTTGCCTTACAAGGTGCGTATGATGCGCACCAGAAAAAAATTGAATCACTGGGTGTTAACTGCATTTTAGTTAAAACAGAAGCTGCTTTAGCTAAAGTTGATGCGCTGATTTTGCCCGGTGGTGAAAGCACAACAATGACGTATTTGCTGCAGAAACATCAACTGTGGCAACCATTGATTAAGCGCATGCAAGAGATTCCAGTTTTAGCAACATGTGCTGGTGTGATTCTATTACAAAAAATGGGTGTGTTGGATGTCGATGTTATCCGCAATGGTTATGGACGACAGTTAGAAAGTGGTATTTTCCCTCTGAACGTTAAATTTGACACAACAGAGGAAGAGGTCGAAGCCTTTTTTATTCGTGCACCGATTATTAATGCGATTAATGATAAAGAAATCGATGTCATGTCTTATCATTTAGATAAGCCAGTTTTAATTAGAAAAAATAAAATACTCGCAGCAACTTTTCATCCTGAGTTATGTCAAAGCTCGTCAGTGCATAAATATTTTGTTGATTTAATACGGCAATAGGAATATTATTACGTATTTTTGTGCATTGACTATAAAGCAATATTTTGCGATGATGCGCACCTATTTTTATTTGTTTATGAATTACTTTTGTAATGATTTCTTATTAAAACGAGGTTAAAGGTGAGAAACTATTTATTAGGGTGGGTCTTATTGGCTTTGGCAAGTGTGAGTTTTGCTGCAAATAATAATGAGAGCCCTGCAAAAGCAGCATCATCAGCGAATGCGGCAATTGGTCCTGAGTCAGCGCAGAAAGTAAATAGCTCTGATGATGAAGGACAGGATTCCTCAGATAAATCAAGCAAGGATGAGAGCTTTTGGACATTCTTGAAAGGTACACAGCCGGATAATGCTGTTTACTTAGGGATGTTTACTTGGCATTTTAATCCTGAAAGCCGAGCGCATGACCGTTGGTCGAATAATTTGATTGGTGGGCTTTATAACAGTATTTTTGTTGGTACTTTGCTTAATTCATTCAGCGATCGAGCTTTTGTGGTTGGGGTGCAACGCAATCTCTATACCAAACAGTTTTCGCAAAATAACCAAATGAATGTGGGCTATCGCTTAGGCTTAATTTCAGGTTATGACCAACGTATGTCAGATTTTGCTAAATATTTACCTGTATTACCGATTCCTGAGCTTTATATTGATTATGCTTATAAAAATTTTGGTGCAGAGTTATCTTATATTGGTGTGGTATTTACCGCGAAATTTTTTATCCGTTTTTAACGTTTTTAACTTTAAGCAGTAACAAGCTCAAATGAATGTCCTTTGTGCGCATGGCGTGCGCAAATAATAGCAAGCAACCCAATCACTAATACAAATGTCGCGAAATGGATACTCGTCATCGTAAACTGTGTTAATAAGAACGTTGCAGCCGCACCACCTAAGAAAGACATGAAGTTAAACAATGCCGCTGCTGATCCTGTAATATGATGCGGTGCGCTTGAAATAGCACCGGCACTTGCTGTTGGGCGAATCATGGCATAGCCTAGTGTTGTGATCCACATAGGCAATACTAAGGTATAGATATTGCTTGTGAATATGACATTTAAAAGGATGGTTAACACTGCACCTATTACCAGAAGTATTGCACCAGTAAGTACCAGTTGACTAATGCTAAAGCGTTTATTTAGTTTCGGTGCCAAAATAGACATAATCACAATTGCCAGTGAGTTAACAGCAAAAATGATCCCAAAGGCGAGTACTGAAAAGTGAAATACCCCGATAATTAGCATGCTACTTGCCGCAGCATATGAGAATAAAACACCATATGAACAAGCGCTTGTTAAAATATAACCTTGAAAGCTTTTGATTTTAAGTAATGATAGATAATTATCATAAAGTTGTTTGGGTTTTGTCGCATGCATATTTTTTTGTTGGATGCTTTCCTTAAATAGAAAACTAATAACCAATAGGTAAAATACGCCAAGCAACAGTAAAAATATAAAGCCACCATGCCAGCCAAAGAACTCTTGCAATACGCTACCAAGGAGTGGAGCAATTGCCGGACAAATACCAATAATCGCCATAATCATTGCCATTGCTTTAACAAGGTCTTCTTTTTTATAGACATCACGAGCAATTGCCATCGCTGCAACAATACTGCTGCATGTGCCTATTGCCTGAAAAAAACGTCCAATAAGCAACATGTGAAAGCTTGTTGAAAAGACAATCATTAAGCTCGCTGAAGTATAAATAACAAGTCCAATGACTAATATGGGTTTTCTGCCAAAGCGATCAAATAGTGGACCGTAAAAAAGTTGGGCAGCAGCAAGACCAATCATAAAAACGGTCATCACTAAACCGATATGAGCTGTATTAAATGTTCGCCCCATTTCTGGGAAAGAAGCAATAAAAACATCGTTGGCAAAAGGGGTAATAATGCAAACACTGAGAACCAAAAACATTATCTTATTTTTCATCTTATCCTCATTGGGCCTTTTATATAGGTATTAAATACCTGTTGACTATACTCTTGATGTGCGTAAAATGCAATAAAATTTTTGACTATGATTGAGTATCTACTCCAGTTACTAAGAAATGATGGTCATGGTCTGAGTAACCCCCTAAGGATATATTTGGAAATGTGAAAATGTTTGCGAGTGGTATAAAGGCTTCGATTTACGCTCAGATAATGTTTATATAATAAAAAGAACAGAGGAAAAATATGGCAAGAGAAAATAATTCCTGTTATGCAATTTTGAGTTTACTCAATAAAAAAGAATTGTCAGGCTATGGAATTAAAGCGCTTTTTGAAAAGATAGCCCACTTTTATTGGTCAGAAAGTAATGCACAAATTTATCCGATGCTTAAGCAATTAGAAGATCAAGGATTTGTAGAATCACGCTTAGATGAATCCAGTGGTAAACGTCAAAAGCGTATTTATGCAATTACAGAGTCAGGCCGTGCACATTTAATACAGTGGTTAATGCAACCAATTAGCTATGGTGGCAAAGAGCGTAATGAATTGTTATTAAAGCTAAGTAATGGTTTTGCGATAGATAAAGTAGAGGTTTTACAACATGTGAATAACTACATTACCCACTTACAAATGATGCAAATTAAGCTTGCTGAAGTGGTTAATCACATCAATGTTGATCATAGTGGTAGAGAGGATCAAGATTATCTGTTATTAGTATATCGCTATAATAAAAAGCGCTTAAAAGCTGAATTGGAATGGGCAAAAGAGACGGTTCAATCGCTACAGACGGTGTAAATTACATAACGCATCATATTGAAGCTCTAAAAATCATATCGTTTTAATCGTTTTTAAAGTGAAAACATGATAGGCTTTTACTTTAGTTGTAAAAAGCCTTGATTACTTACATTCTATGATAGAGACAGACCGTATTATCTCCGGGAGTAAACAAAAAGAAGATCAGCAGATTGATCGTGCGATTCGCCCTAAAATGCTCAAAGATTATCATGGTCAGCCAGTGGTGAAAGAGCAGATGGAGATTTTTATTGAAGCAGCAAGAAAGCGCTCTGAAGCTTTAGATCATGTGCTTATTTTCGGTCCTCCAGGTTTGGGCAAAACCACACTCTCACATATTATTGCCAATGAGATGAATGTCTCATTAAAACAAACCTCAGGTCCCGTATTAGAAAAGGCGGGTGATTTGGCAGCATTATTAACTAATCTTGAAGCCAATGATGTGTTATTTATTGATGAAATTCATCGTTTAAGTCCCGTGGTTGAAGAAGTGCTTTATCCGGCGATGGAGGATTATCAGCTTGATATTATGATTGGTGAGGGACCTGCGGCTAGATCAATTAAAATTGATTTACCCCCCTTTACTTTAGTAGGGGCGACGACTCGAGCAGGGCTTTTGACCTCGCCTTTACGTGATCGTTTTGGTATTGTGCAACGTTTAGAGTTTTATTCAGTTAGTGATTTAGCAGATATTGTAATGCGCTCAGCTAAGCTATTAAATGTGACAATTGAAGCATCAGGTGCCAAGGAAATTGCAAAACGCGCGCGTGGCACGCCTCGTATTGCTAATCGCCTGTTAAGACGTGTGCGCGATTATGCTGATGTTAAAGCCAAAGGTGTTGTTGACCATAAGATTGCGGATAAAGCCTTATCATTGATTAATGTTGACCCAGTTGGCTTTGATCATATGGATAGACGTTATTTATTAGCTTTGATTGATAAGTTCTCAGGTGGTCCTGTTGGCTTAGATACCATTGCCGCATCGATTTCAGAGGAACGTGGCACGATAGAGGATATGATTGAACCTTATTTGATACAACAGGGTTATATTATGCGTACAGCACGAGGGCGCGTGGCCACTCACCATGCTTATCGGCATTTTGATGTAGTCATGCCCGAGAAATTAAATGATTTGCAGCAGTTATCGTTAGATGATGAATACTAGGACTAAGACTAAATATTCACCGTGCCCTGAGCGTAAGTCAAAGGGTTCGCTATTGTAAATAAAGCAAGTGTAAGAGGGGAAGTTTTGGGTATTATTATTGGAATTATTTCAGGTATGTTATGGGGCTTAAACGATGTATTGACGAACGTTTACTCTGAGCAAGCCTTGTTTAGCGTGGCAACTTTTGCGGTATTAGTATTTGCGTTGATACTATCTTTGATGCAAGACAGTTTTTCTTGTATTGGGATTTATAGTTATCACACGATGCGTGGCAGTTTTAAAACAAATATGATTAAAACCAGACATAAGAATTTTTGGCCCTTAATCATTGCTGCCATTTGCGCGGGACCCTTAGGAATGGTCGCCGGTATTATGGGTATTGCTTACGCGGGACCTGTTTACGCCGGCGTTGTCACTTCATGCTATCCGGTTATTGCACTGATATTGGCAATGACTTTATTGCGAGAAAAGCCAATGAAGATAAAGATTGTTGGTATTATCTTATCAGTGATTGCAGTGATGTTTATCTCCATTGCAGGGGTTAGATCAGGTGCACCACATATTTTAATCGGCTTGATTTTCGCCAGTTGCGCAATGTTAGGTTGGGGGGCTGAGTCGATTTTATTCTCGATCGCGCAAAAATCATCAACACAAGATGTTTCGTGGCTTTTAGCGGTTCGTCAAAGTGTTTCAGCATTGAGTTATTTACTGATTCTTGTGGTATTGCTTATTTTTGATTATCAGCAAACATGGGCAGTGATAAGTCATCTATTTTTACCATTATTGATTGTCGGTTGTGTATTATCTGCCTCAAGCTCATATCTTGCTTACTATCATGCGATCAAACGCATAGGGGCAAGTCTTGGGACGACATTTAATGCAAGCTTTATTTTTTGGGCGGGCATTTTTAGTGTGTTATTTAATATCACGCATGTGCAGGAGTCATTTATCTTATGGAGTGTCGTGTTAATTATAGGGATTTATTTTGCTTCAAAAGGTAACAAAAAATATGTTCAGGTTGCTTGTTAAAAAGTTGCGAAAAAGTGCTAATGTTCTACACTTGGTTTGTCTATATAAAAGGAGTTTAGCGTAAGAAATGCCAGCATTATTTAATGTACTTAAACGCAGCAAAGTAGTTGTTAGTATTGTTGTTTTACTTATGATTGCTTATGTCGGTTATTTTTGGGCGACACGCTCGACATCAACCGATAATGCTTATGTTGTTGCAAATGTTCAACCGATTGCAGCGGAAGTTTCAGGCAAAGTGCAAGATATCTATGTAAGTAACAATCAAATGGTGAAAAAGGGTATATTATTATTTTCCTTAGATCCCAAGCCTTATGAGATAAAACTACAAGAGGCTAATTTAAACCTACAGGCTACACAAGTTGATTATCAGGCAGCAAAGGAGTTATTAGCAAATTACGCACAAAAAGATTTATTACAACAAAATGCCAGTGAGCTTCAGTTATTAAAAACAAAGGTTAACGCCACAGAAATTAAAGTACAGCAAGCACAATTAGCAGTTGATGCCGCAAAATCCCAGTTGGCAGCAACGAAAGTTTATGCTGTTGAAAATGGCATTGTTAGCAATTTGTTCTTAGCTAAAGGAACATTGGTGCATGCCTATCAGAGCTTATTTTCATTTATTGATACCAATCAATGGTGGGTGCAAGCTAATTTCAAAGAAACCGATTTGACTAATGTTAAAAAGGGAGATAAGGCTACTATCCGTTTGCGGATGTATATGGGTAATAAAGTCTATCAAGGAACAGTTGCCGATACGAATTGGGCGGTGGGCAGAAGAGCTTCTGATTCAGCCGATCTTTTGCAATCGGTGCCGCAAGAGAATCAATGGTTACTCTTGCCGCAGCGTTTTCCAGTAATGATTAAAATAGATAATCCAGATCCAAACTTTCCATTGCATGTCGGGGCAAGTGCGTATGTTACGATTGAACCGACGAAATAAACGTAAATATCGCGATAGTTATACACTGCCACAGGATCCTTATTTAGATATTGCTTATCATGTTATTGTTACATTCATGGCATTTTGTGTGTTGTTAATGTTTTATATGATTTTTCAATGGCCAGACTTTCTTATTTTCTTATTAGTCTCAGTGATGCTTATTTTTCTGAGTGCTTTTCCACTTGGTCAGTCGCGTTGGGGGCAGGTGAAAGCTTCTGTAATTATGAGCGTTGGAGTTTGGCTTTGTTTTACATGTGTTTTTGCTGTCGCAAGCTCAAAGGGTTGGACTATTTTTTTGGTGCTTATATTTTCTTTAAGCTATTATTTGCTGACACTTAAAGATATGAATTTGCGCTTATACCTTGGCATGAGTGTGCTTTTTTTGCCAATATTTATTCATTTAATTGATGATCCAACAATGATGGCGCCAATTGAGAATGTTCAGATGTTTGTTAATTATAGTGTGGCGATTATTATTTGTATGTTGTTCTCTATAGCAGTTGCTATGATCCAACCACGACGTTACGAAGCAAAGCTATTGATTGCAATGACTGAATACATCTATGCATTAAGGCGGATGTTAAGTAGTACAGACGAAAAGGGTTATCGCGATAACTTATACTGCATGTATCGACATTTGTATTATCTACGTCAACAAAGAGCTAAATGCTACAAGCATTTTAATGCTGAGTTTAATCAAATTATTGATGAATATATTGATGTGGTATATCAGATTGTAATGATTTATGTTTATATTATTAATAACCATGCGGTGAGTTTGCCATTTTACGAAGCATGTCTTAAAATTGATGCCTTATTGGGTCAGGATGATCTATCAATCAAAGCGAAAGCACTTGAAAATCGAGCGTTTCGTTTGCAGTTACTTGAAGAAAATATGCAATTAAAGCAGGCGATTGAACGTGCGGATATACGTTTGCAATTGTTAAATACACTTTATACAAAAGTCAAAGCATTAAGGAAAAAGTATGCTTAGTATCATGGATCGTCTAAGCATTTATCGTGCCGTTAGAATCAGTGTTATGCTTACCATTGCCGTTGCTGTATGGTTGATTTTTGATATAGAACGTGGTTATTGGATCGCAATGACTTTGATGATCATTTATATGCCTTTTGAACCAGGGCTTGTTAATAACCGTATCAAAATGCGACTAATTGGTACGATTGTTGGGCTTTTGTTTGGCTTCATTTTAGTTGAAATAATTATGGCACATGTTACTTGGATTGTCTTTTTGCCATTGCTGGTACTTTTTGTGCTTTATTTTTCAATGATCAATTACACCTATTCAGCCATGTTTGTGACCATTGCTGTTATGTTGCTTTATTCCGTGATGTACACCAAAGGCATGTCACCGGCAACTTTTATGTTAGCGCGATTAATGGATACCTTTGCTGCATGTGCTATTTGCTTTATTGCAGAGGTTTTTTTCAGACCAAGAAAGATGATCGCGCACGCTATCTTAAAGGACTTAGAGGATATCTTAGAGGCTTATGCCAAGCATTTTTCCCTGATGTATCAATCATTTGCAAAACACCAGTTTAAGAATATATCAATTGAGTATGCGACAAACTTTAACAATAGTTTGTTGAGTCTAAAGCAGGCGGCAGAGCTCAATAAATCAAAGTTAAGATTAAATCAGCAACAGTTAATGGATGCTTGTCTTGAGCCTGTCTTTAAAATGCGAGTGCATTTGCTGAGTTTGCATTATCTAGCAGAATATAATGAAAAAGAAATGCATGCGTTTATCGCTCAAAATAAGACAGTTTTTGAAACGATCTGTGATGATTTGAACCAGTTGCTAGATTATGATGACACGCGTCAACACGCTTTAGATCAAGTATGTGAGAATAAGCATTTCACCACAGATGTTGAAAAGGAAATTATAAATAATCTACACGCTTTTAATCATTTGGCGTATCAAGCGCAAAGTGCATTGATTCAGTTTAAACGAAGTAATAAGTCAAAAAGAAGTTGAGTTTTAATATCCCCCTCACCCGTTTAGACTCACACTGAACGACCTCTCTCAAGGGAGAGGTGCTAGCTGATAGTGGTTTATTTATAGATGAATTAGTATTATTGTTTGCTGATCAGGTGATCGTTGATCTGGCACAAAATGGCAGTATCTTCTTTTTTTAGTTCATTACAAGCTGCCTGAAGTGGCTCGCTAGAGATGAACACCAAACGCTGCTCAAGTACTTTAATTTGTTCAAGTAAACCTTCGCGCTTTTTTTGTAAACCTTGTAATAATGGATCGTTTTTAGCAAGGGCTGTTATGTGATCTGGTGTATTGTCTTGATGTTGCTTTTGTGTACTAAAACTTACTTCGTGCTCTTGGAAATGGCGTTTTGGTCTGTGTGGACGCTGATTGTGTTGTGATGTATTATTGCTTCTGCCATGAGTATTATTAGTACTCGTGTTTTTGTACTTATTATTTGGTTTGTTACTTTGTTCCTGCTGAGATTTAGCTTCAGTTGGCTTTTTGCGTTTTAGCGAGAGCGTTTTTCTAAATGGTGTATCTGTCATGAATATCGTTCTTTAAGGTTATTAATTACTATTTTGAAAGTTTAACCAAGTTATTGAGCAAGTATTATGCTTGCTTTTAAATTAGCCTGTCCTTATAATACACAGTTGATTGATAAGATCAATAAAAAACAGTGCTCAAAACATGATTTGGTGGGGAGTTCCTGTTGAATAACAAGTAACAAAAATATAAGATAATCAAGCTAAAGAGGAAAATATTATGCCTGCAACTATGCACTACGGCGATGCGCATAAACAAGATGCTCATCAACAAGATTTACCATTGCGTGATCATATCAAAGAAGTGATTGCAACCTATTATAAAAATATGGTTTCACAAGGTACTAAGCCGCAAAACGTTTATGAGTTGGTGATGGCTGAAGTTGAGCTGCCTTTGATTGAAGCAACAATGGAATACACTGGTGGTAATCAAAGCCGTGCTGCAAAAATTCTAGGTATTAATCGTGGTACTTTTCGTAAGAAATTAGCACATTACGGTATGTTGTAATTTCAACAATCTAAATATCTAAAGGCTGCCATGTGCAGCCTTTTTTGTTTCAGATAATGTGGCTATGACCATATTCCTGCCCACTTTGATTGTGTAAGCGTTGGCTGAGCGTAAGTCGAAGCCTTTATGAAGTATGATTTTCTCAAGCTACCCACTTCGACTGATGCTCAATGCACCGCTTCGACTTACGCTCAGGGTACGGTGAGCACTTGTGGGTGAGCATTTAGTCTTAGCCGATAATGTAATCTTTTAATTCATCAAAATGCTCAATCACTGCAAGAGCATTTAGGCTGTGTAAGTCGACACCATTGGCATAGCCGTGACTAATCAAAATATAGGGCATGTTATAGGCTTCAGCACAATAAGCATCATTGGCAGAATCACCAATCATAAGACTTGTTGTGATATCTGCATTTAGCATTCTAGCGGCATATTCTAAGGGTGCAGGGTTTGGCTTATAAAATGGTGTGGTATCACCGCCAACAACGCAATCAAAGTATTGATCTAAACCTAAATGTTCTAGTGTTTTAATGGCATGTGCTTCTTCTTTGTTTGTCACAACCGCCATTTTAATCTTAAGCTCTTTAAAATGAGTTAATGCGTTGATAACGCCAGGGTATATATGTGTGTGTTGCCCCATTGCTTCTTCATAATAATCTAATGTAAGCTTTAGTGCATCATTGGCATAAGTGGCGACTTTGTCAGGTGCTAAATCAAGTGATAATACTTTTTGAGTTGTTGTTGGAAAGCCTTTACCAATAATGCTAGCTGTTGTTTGATCGCAAATTGGATCCAATGAGAAATGTGCACGCATTTTATTCAATGCATAGGTGATGTCATTGACACTATTGATGAGTGTGCCATCAAGATCAAAAAAAAGGCTATTATAGTGGGTTTTATTCATGGTGATGCTTTTTAAGAAGGTTGTTTATCGCATGTTTGATTTGACCATCTTCTAGTGTCTTTGCCAAGTTTTTAAATGCAGTTTGTGCACTATTAGGCATATGTGCTTCAGATGAGCTTGTCTTTTGCTTTGGCTCAAATACAAGGACTAATTCTAAAGTGCTTAGGTCTTTAAAGTACTCACTGGTATTTAATAGTGCAATAAGATCTTTTTTAAGTTCGCGAAATTTAGCGATTAATTCAGGGATTTCTGTTTTTAACACCAATTTTTTGCCATTGTAAAAACACACTTTAGTATGGTTGAAATAGGGGATATCAAAATGCAGTAATTTTTGCTCGGTTGTTTTCACTAGTTCGTGTTGTTGTTTAATGGTATGCAACAGTGAGCCTTTTTTGTTTTTTCTGCTGCTTAAAAGCTCAGTGACAGATGTATTATTCTTACGGATCATTTTGATGCACTTGGCTTTTGTTATGGTATAAGTTGCAGTATAATCCAAAACCAGTTATGTGGAAAAGCCTTATCTAGGATATCAATGATTATTAAAAAATTATTTGGCAGTCGAAATGACCGCTTGATTAAAAAAATGCAAAAGACAGTTAATAAAGTCAACGCTTTAGAGCCAGAAATTGAGAAGCTATCTGATGCTGAGCTTGAAGACAAAACCCTTGAGTTTAAAGAAAGGTTAGCCAAAGGCGATAGCCTTGAGCAATTATTGCCAGAAGCCTTTGCGGTTGTAAGAGAAGCGGCAAAACGCGTGAAAGGTATGCGCCATTATGATGTCCAGCTTATTGGTGGAATGGTCTTGCATTCAGGAAAAATTGCTGAGATGCGTACTGGTGAAGGTAAAACCCTTGTTGCAACGTTGCCTGTATATTTAAATGCATTAACTGGTAAGGGTGTGCATGTGATCACGGTCAATGATTATTTAGCTTCACGTGATGCTGAATTGATGGGGCAAATCTATGGCTTCTTAGGGCTTACGACGGGTGTGATTGTTGCCAATTTATCACCTGATCAACGTCGTGCTGCCTATGCTTGCGATATCACCTATGGTACAAATAATGAATTTGGCTTTGATTATTTGCGCGATAACATGGCGTTTAGCAAAGAAGAGCAGGTTCAACGTAGTCGTAACTTTGTGGTAATCGATGAGGTTGATTCGATCTTGATCGATGAAGCGCGAACGCCATTGATTATTTCAGGTGCTTCAGAAGATAGCTCAGACATGTATTTGTTGTTTAATCGATTGGTACCAACCTTAGTTAAACAAGAAAACGAAGAAGCAACTGATGGCGATTATTATTTAGATGAAAAATCAAAACAAGCTTATTTAACTGACCAGGGTCACACAAAGATTGAAACGGCTTTGATTAAAGAAGGTGTGTTAAATGAAGGGGATAATCTCTACTCACCGCAACATGTGACAAAAATGCATTATTTAAATGCCTGTTTACGTGCTTATAGTTTATATCAGAAAAATGTTGATTATATTATTCGTGATCAAGAAGTGATTATTATTGATGAAAACACGGGGCGTGCGATGGAAGGGCGTCGCTGGTCAGATGGTTTACATCAAGCGATTGAGGCTAAAGAAGGCGTTAAAATTCAAGGTGAAAACCAAACACTCGCATCAATTACATTCCAGAATTTCTTCAAACTCTATAATAAGATGTCGGGAATGACGGGAACAGCAGATACGGAAGCTTTTGAGTTTCACGAAATTTATGGTTTAGAAGTAGTGGTTATTCCAACGAATCGTCCACCGCAACGTCAAGATCATCATGATCGCATTTTTGGTGATCAAAAAGATAAGTTTATGGCGATTGTTGATGATATCAAAGAACGTGTTGAAAAGGGGCAGCCGATACTCGTTGGTACGGCATCTATTGAAACCTCTGAGATATTATCAACACTTCTGCGTAAGAAAAAGATCAAACATGATGTGTTAAATGCTAAGCAGCATGCCAGAGAAGCAGCAATTATCGCACAAGCGGGTTACCCTGGAAATGTTACAATCGCAACGAACATGGCAGGTCGTGGTACGGATATTATCTTAGGAGGTAACTGGGAAGCCGAAATTGCTGAGATTGAAGAACCAACTGAAGCACAGATTAATGAAATCAAAACTGCATGGAAAGAACGTAATAAACAAGTCATTGAAGCGGGTGGTTTGTGTATTTTAGGCTCAGAGCGTCATGACTCACGTCGCGTTGATAATCAGTTGCGTGGTCGTGCTGGACGCCAAGGTGATCCAGGTGAGAGTCGTTTCTATTTGTCGATGGATGATAATTTGCTGCGTATCTTTGCTTCTGAAAGCTTAGCTAATCGCATGAAAAAAGCGCTTTCAGGTGGTGAGTCTATCCAGTTTGGCATGATGACGCGTTTTATTGCTAAAGCGCAATCTAAAGTTGAGCAATACCACTTTGATATTCGTAAGAACTTATTGGAATATGATAATGTTGCTAATGAACAGCGTTTGGTTATTTATAAGCAGCGTGAAGAATTATTAGGCAAAGATGATGTTTCTGAAATCATTGCTAATATGCGTTATGACGTTGCTGAAAAACTATTCCATGACCATGTGCCAGCAGGTTCAATGGAAGAGCAGTGGGATTTAGAAGGTTTAGAAAAAGCATTACTAGGTGACTTTTCTATTTCGCTGAGCTTACGTAAGTTGGTTGCTGAAGACGATCATTTACATGATGAGACATTAAAAGAGCTAGTGATTAAATCGATTGTTGAAGAATATCAACAAAAGACAGAAAACCTTGAGGCGCAGTCCATTCGTCAATTTGAAAAAATCAGTCTAATGCAAGCCTTGGATACGCATTGGCGTGAGCACTTAAATGCAATGGATCACTTGCGTAATAGTATTAATCTAAGAGGCTATGCGCAAAAAGATCCTAAGAATGAGTATAAAAAAGAGTCTTTTGAACTTTTCTCCAGTATGCTTGATAACTTCAAATATGAAGTAATTTCTAATCTTGCTAAGATCAGAATCCAAGCACCAGAAGAAGCACAGCGTATGGAAGAAGAGTGGAAAAACTCAATTAAAAATATTGAAGCTCAACATGAGGATGTTTTAGCCGGTGGCTCTTCATCACTACCTGATGAAGAAAATGCACAAAGTGCACAAAGTGCACAACAAAAGGCACATCAACCGTTTGTACGTGATGTGCCGAAAGTGAAGCGTAACGATCCATGTCCTTGTGGCTCGGGCAAAAAATATAAACAATGCCATGGTGCATTAGATTAATCTGATCTTTCTTTATTTTTGTTACTGAAGTGATGCACTATAGAAAAACTATGATTTTATAAACACCCCGTCAGCCTACGGCTGCCACCCCTCTTGCAAAGAGGGAAATTAGGTAGTGTTGATTTTATATTCCCCTCTTTTCAAGA
>NZ_JBXTEF010000107.1:0-21674 GCF_057495195.1 Cysteiniphilum sp.
TTAACACAATAAATTATGGATTGGCAACTCGTAAACTTTATTTTTGATTATTATTCAACCCTTGATTCGCATTATAAAGTAACAACAGCAGGAGATGGTGATTTTTACTGGAACTTTAAGACACTTGATAATGCAGGTGCTGAGAGTAGCATGTCAAATATAGAGATCCCATCAGCGATTGAAATATCGTCAAGCCAGGGCGATATTAGTAAGCTACAAGTGTTTACTGTGGAGGCAAAATTGACTACGCCAATAGTAAATATTTATAAGTTTCAGATGTTTTTACCACTAAATTCAAATCCTATTACAAAGGGCTCACAAATTACAGCTGATATATACAAGAATTTGAACGATGGCGATTTTACACGTACGGTTGCTGATAGTGGAACACTTAAAACTTTTGATATAACCACTCCATCATTATCTGTTCCTTCTGGCTTAGTAAAAGGAGAAAAAGTTTACGTACCTATGGGCTTTGGTTTTTCTGCATTGAAATCCGTACCAGCAGCAACTAAACTAACAGCTGCTCTTGATTTCACTGTAACAGGGTCATTTGTTGCTTGATGATGTCAGTAGACCTCGTTATTGGTAAATCCCCTAGTAGTTATTCTGGCATTGTTAATATTATGCATCATGGTACTGGTTGTTTACTGATCCAATCTTTGAGTGACGGGGTCAGGGCTAATTTTCGTTGCAGGCATGACGGGATCAGGGCTAATTTTCGTCGATAACGGGGTCAATCAAGTGACGCATAGTTGACGGGGTCAGAGCTAATATTCGCCATCTGTATCATGTTGATAGTGATATGCAGGAATATTGCCATAGCAAATTTTAGTTCTTAAAGCAGATAAGGGCTTTACACTGCTTGAGTGTAACGAGTTTGTAAAGCACCTGCTTTAAGGACGTTAAGAAATTTGCGAGGCTAGCGTTTTTGCTTACTTTTGGCGCAATGCTAAAAGTAAGTCACATCAGCTGTGAAACAGCGGTGAAGATAAATCAAACAAAGGGGGGGGGGGAGTTGATTTTGATTCTTATAATCAAAAGGGCTAGAGTAAATTGATCAATTGATCTTTTTCTTACTTTTGATTGTCATTGATTCTTATTACTTCCATTGATTGACTATCTTTAATTTCACTATTAACCGCTATTTGGCGGTTTTTTTGTTTTTTAAAGGTTTGAGACTGTCACTTAGTGAGGAGTTCTGAACGTACGCCAAAAAGATAGACAAAGACAAATAAAGGTATATACTGCAAATATATACTTACTGAGCAGGTGTTTACAATGGAATCAGCTAAAGTTTTTATGATTAATAAAAGTCAAAATGTCCGAATACCTAAATCTTTTAGATTGAATGCGGATGAAGTTTTTATCGAAAGAAAAGGTGATCAACTTATTTTGACACCAAAAGATAAAGGTTGGCATGCTTTATTTGGCAGTATCAATGATATTCCCGCACCTAAATATGATGCGTTTAAAATACCAGATGACTTACCTAATAATGATGAGCTATTTTAATGTACCTACTAGATACCAATGTGATTAGTTACTTGATCAATAAAAAACAACCTTACAGCGAGCGTTTAAAAATAAGATTAGCTGAACATCAGCCAACAAAGATATTTATTTCTAATCTAACCATACACGAACTTTACTCAGGGTATCAACGAATTAATGACAATGATCAGCTATACAAAGAAAAAGTTAAAAGTGCGATAGATCATATGGTTTCTACCCTTAATATACTAGAGTACACAGGCACGGAAGTTGCCAAACTATCAGGTAAGCTTATGGGAAAGTTAATTGCCAAAGGGTCACAAATACAGGCAATAGATACCATGCTTGCATCTCAAGCAATCATCAATGACATGACTTTTATTTCAAATGATACTCATTTTAAACGAATAGAAGAGCTAAAATTAGAAAATTGGTGTGTTTCAAGCAAATAGATTACCTTAAAATGGGGGATGAAGCAAAGGGGCATGTAGTTGTAGCATCTCTGACTATTTGTCGTTAATAATCCCATGGTGAATGCATTGGTTATGCTCGTGTTACGTCCAAGTCAGAGCAATTTCAATATGCAAGTAATTTCTTTAATGGGGATCATATTACCTATAGCTTGACTTGTGGGTCGCTGAAATAAAAAACGTTCTGATCCCTTAAAAATAAGAAAATATATGCGTAAAGTAATAATAGCAATGTTAAGTGTTGGGTTAATAGATTGACTTGTTTACAAAAAAATACACTTGTAATCTTTATGGCAACATCCTGATGCTTGTTTTTTAGTATTCTATGCCTAGCTTATCGCTTTGTGATGGCAAATGTTACATTGAAGGTTTGATTATTTTGCTAAGTTGGGGAATAGGGTAATAGAATATTACAATCTAATGGGGAGATTGAACAATATGTTATGTTGCGGTAGAAAGGCGCTTTCAATAGGGGTTGCGAGTGTTATTGTGTCAATGTGTTATGGTGGGGATTTTAGTTCTCAGTTGGCAGATAAGTTGCTTAAGCCAATTTTTAAGCCGGAAACTCAAGTCGGAGAGAAGCCACAAGCGTCATCTGACCATGTTGCTGATAAGGCGAAAACTAATAATACACCTAAACTGCATCAGCAGTTAAATGCGTCAAATAAGTCAGCTAAGTATAACGGTATAAAACATGATCTTGCTTTTCCTGCTTTGATAAAACCACTTGACTGGTCTGCTGTTCCTGAGATGTTTATGGCAGATTTTAAGCAATCTGATTTCAGTGTTTCAGCGCATTTTGCGGGGACTAACTTAGGCGACTTTAATGTCCGTGTATTATCAGATCATCGTTTGTACATTGATTTACAAAAGGTATTTCACAAGCTTCAGCTGAAACCAGTTGTTAAGCAATATTTAACTGAGCTTTTTAAAAGTGGAATGTTAATTAATAAAATTATTCATTGTAATCCAAGTTTGATTGCGCAAAATATATGTACTGGTGCTAAGCCTGTATTTTTAGCAAACTTAAATTTAGATAGCTTACGTTTGGATTTTTATGTAGATCGTCATTTGTTTGTTAATCAAAATTCGGGTGCTATTGCCTATCTTCCAGACCCATACAAGCAATATTTATCTTCAGTTTTTAAATATAATATTAACTTGGCGCAGAATTTCGGTAATGCGCAAAATGACTCTACTGCCTCTTTGGCGCTTAGCAATGTGACTGGCTATGGTAAAACACATATCGTAAGCTCAGGTTACGCTTCTGTATCCGATGAGTCTTCGGACGCCAGTTTAAGTCAGATTCAAGTAATCCATGATTTCAAACGCACGGCGTTGGCAGTTGGCTATAATAACTACGGCAATATATATGGTTCAAATGCACTTGGATTAAGCTATGGATATAGCAATGGGATGTTAGGTGCAGCGTGGTATTCAAGTACTAATAGGATTCAAAATCAAGGCAGTGCATCCATCAATCCGATTATTATTTTCCTTAATCGACAAGCGACGGTACGTGTATATCGAAATGGTCAGCTATTAACAGTTCAAAATTATGGCATTGGATCGCATGAGATCGATACCACAGGATTCCCAACCGGTGTTTATCCTATTCGGATTGAAATCTATAATGGCTCACAACTGCTGCGTACGGAAGTCAAAATTGTCAACAAACCCTTTCCTACAGCGGGATTGGGTCCTGATAACAGCATTGCTTTTACAACATGGGCAGGAATTGCGCGCAACTATAATGCAACGACGTTTACGTTGCCATATATGGGGGCGAGTATCAAAGGTATTTTAAGTCGCTATGTTATGGGGCAGTTGGCGAGTTATTTTGTCGGTGCATTAAGTGTTTATGAGGTTGATGCAACACTAGCATTTCCTTGGGAGATAAATCTTTTGGCATCAGCTGGACATGATAGCCAAGGCGGTTATGCCGCAAACCTTAATCTGCAAAAAGCATTTAGTGATTGGTTGTCTCTTAATGCATATTATAACCAATCGGCAAAAAGTATAGAGCGTTCACCCTTTTCATCTGACCAATCACAGGTTGGATTGGGTGTTTCGTTGGGACTTGGATTATTCGGTAGTTTAAGTGTAAATGGTAGTTTCGATTTTCGTCAGGATAGTACCAGTTATAATGCAAACTATGCCGTTACGTTATTTCAAAAATATGGCTTTTATGTCACTGGTAACGTTAATGCAACATGGCAATCACAAGAGGCCGATAGTGCGACAAGAGCGTTTGATTATAGTGTTGGTTTGACGTTGACTTATAACTTTGACAATGGTTCGAGTGTTGATCTTAATTCAACGTATCATCCTTATACACGTGCGTCTGAACATACGGTATCATTTAATCCTGCATTAGATACAGATGACTTTATTTCTAGCGTTAATGTTGGTGCTAGCTATAGCCATGACCCTGAGGCTACTGCCGATAATACAACTGCCTATGCAAATGTAGACTTTAATCAAACTTGGTTGCAAGGGGGATTAAATGCACAAGCGCAATTTGGTGACGATAGAACACAATCCTTATCAGGATCCTTAGAAGGTAGCTTTGTTGTCAATAGTAATGGTATTGCTGCATCCCAAAATCAAGGTGATAGTGGACTATTTGTTGATTTGCCTTCAACAACAGATGTTGATATGAATATGATTGTCAATGGTAGCTTCTATCCTGTGCACAGCGGTAGAAACTTTATTCCACTGGCGGCGTATGAACCATATCATGCTTATTTATTGCAAGGGGATAATACTGAACAACAGTTGGTATGGAAGCATTTTGACGATGATTTTGTGTTATACCCTGGGAATGTTTATCCAACGACGAGAAAGATAACCTCAGTTGTGCAAGTGATAGGACAAGTAAACTCAGGTGATCAGGTTTCAACTTATACCGCTATTAATAGCTCAGTAGACTCGACAACAACTGATAGTAATGGATTTTTCAATATGCAAATTGATCCACAAAAACCGTTACTTGAACTGACCACGAGCGAGGGTGATCACTGCCAATATCGTTTGACATCAAAACAGTTGTCTAAACTTCATCAAGGTAGTTGGCTTGGTGTCATTCAATGTCAACGTAAGCATAACGTATCAAATAATGCTGCTGATATGGCAGTCAGTGCGATAGTAAAAGCAAAACCGCAAACAGGGCAATTTTAAGTGAGGAGCGTATGAAGTATTATTTTAGTATTATGGCGGTGTTATTATCTATTAACTCGCTCTGTGCAACGCAAATGACAAGTTTGCAGCCAGCAAATAACGTACAGCCTATGCATGGGGCGCAGATGTATAAATTAACGCCAGCAAAACCTGCTATGCATGGTCTGGAACCAGTAGCCAATAAGATGTCATCACTGGTGCCTGCGAAGTACTGCCAACATATTGCAGGTACGACAGTCAAATACTGTACTAATAACATGATGAAGAATTTAACGGTTGTCAGTAGGGTGAAATATAATGCTGATAGGACAGGATTACTCACGGATAAGACAAGTAATGAATTAGTCAGAGAATATCCTTTGGCTGCTAGGATAAAAATAACTAACGCGCCCATTGAGCAATTATATGGTGGTGTGGGTGATATTATTACGCAGCAATCAAAGATCAAGACGCTTATTGTACCATTTAAGGTTGACTTTCAAAATGTGCAAACAGGCAAAATAGTACATCTGCAAATGGCAGTTGTTGGGCGTGAACGCAGAATTATTGCTGATATTGGGGTGTTACAAGCATCAGACTGTGCTATTTATACCTTTGCACATAGTCAATATATTCAAAAGGCTAACTGTAATGGTGGAGTTACAACCCAAAGCAAGAAAGGTCAGATGGCAACACAACTGCAATATATCTACTTAACGCCATATCCTACAACTGAAGCGCTTAAATTGGGTTCTGGTGATTATAAGCTACTTTCAGTAATAAAAATTCCGGCAATAAACCGACAAGATATAACTGTCAATGGGCGGGCTTATGTCTTACCAGCACAAACAGCAACAACGATTAATATCAGTAATTTGCAACTGAGTGTTGAGAAGTTAGAACAGCTTACCATTGTAGGTAATAATAGCTCTGGCGGTAATAATAGTATCACCTTGAAACCTGACTTATCAGTGGATAAATCATCAAATAAAGCCAATTATTCTAATCATAGCCAACAGTTACTATTGGCGTTTAAAACAAACTTCTTTAAACATGATAGTGTTAAATTTACATTAGGCTGTCAACAGCATATCAATTATCAAGGAAGCCCTCACTGCACCCTTAATAATACAGATACCAGAGAGACGCCTAGTTATCGAAAGGGCGCCAAAGGCAGAACGCAGGTACCCTTACAGGTATTTCTTCAGCCAAGTTCCAAATCAGGATTTGCGATGCGCTTAGCGCCACAAGCTTTAGTACTCGGAGCGCCCTTGTTTTTGCCAATTTCAACACAGGCAGAAAAAGATGGTTATCGCTATGCCTATGAAAAAGTTGATGTGATTGCTCCTGATTTAGCAACTGCACATTCAGGGCATTGGAAAGGTTTAATTACGATTACAGCAACTGCTGATTTTTAGACTAGTAGTTAGAAGCATTAAAAAAACTTCTTTGATATTATCATCGCAAAGTGCTTTATAATGGTTATCACTAGTTTGTTATGTCCATTTTGCTCTATGCTCTGGGGGAGGTTGAAAGACTGTCATGAGGTTACCCCATAACCTGTGGCAGTTTTTCATGATGATATTTTCACTGTTCACAAACTATTTTATGGCGTAGCTATATGTTATCTAAAGCTGAGCTGAGCATAAGTCGAAGTCCTGATATTTTCTGGTTTTACTCAAAAGGCAATGCGTGACTTCTAATCTGTTAGATGTAAACATATAAATACAAAAAATTACACAATAAATAAGTCTGTTTCAGATTGATTGATTATAGTTTTTATTGTGGATGAGAAGATATTTTTTTATTGTTGTACCTGCATACATGGGGAAACCAAAAGATCGAGAGAGCTATGCTATTATGAGTGAACAACATGTTTTATTGGATTATGCTTTTGCTGTAAATGATGATTTTAATTTACGGTTAAAGTTGTTTGTTAATGAGACTGAAAACCAAAAAAGTTATTTATGGGTTTATGATTTGATTGATGAATTAAAAGCGCTATGTGAAAGGCATTAGTGCTTGAATAATTAGTGTTAAAATGGGGGAAGCTTTTATGCCTGCGGCAAATCAATATGGTAATAATTTTGAAGTTCAACTATATGCAATGTATGGTAAAACTGCCATTGAAGTAATGAGTGATTTTTATGCGCAACAACTGACTTACGAGGAGGTTGCTAAGCAGACTGGCTTCGCTTTACCAACGGTTCGAAAGTGGTGTAGAAGGTATAATATCAAGTTACTGGGTAGAAGATACCAGTTGAGTTCAAAAAAGACAATCTTTCAAGAAATGCTTAAGAAAAAAGAAATAAATTACTATAATATCTTAAGTAAGCCATGGTAAGAAGTGATTGTGTAATGTATTGAGAGTGTTCACTCTTAAGATAAGAATTATATCCTTTACATTGTGTGAAAATGCAGTTAAACACGGCTATTTGAAAGGCGGTAGTATTTATGAAAATTCTAGTGTTACATAATGATGTTAATTTGGTTAATGCAATGAGACTATTTTTTGAGTCGCGTCACCAATGCCATTTGACCGTTCATATGCATGCTCGTGATAAAGCCACTGCCTTTTGCAATATCAATTTTTCACAATACGATGCAGTGATTCTTGGCATTGTTTTGCCTTATGAAGATGGTGTTTCAATTTGCCGAAAAATCAGAGGGTTGAGTGCTATTCCAATCCTCATCATTGCAGATATTGAAAAAATTAAGCAATCGTTTGTTTGTAATAAACTAGGCGTTGACGCGAGTGATAACATGTTTTTTGATCTGAGTATTCTGGCATTAAAGGCAGGTGCTGATGATATCGTTCAAAGTAATATTTTAATGAGTGAATTATTTGCGCGTGTTAGAAATATTATCAATAGATGCGTAGAACCAGTCGCTGTCAATGCGCTTGAGAATATGGATCGACAATATCTCTTTAGCTTTAATGAAGGGGAGAATATATGTTTTGATATGACCAAAATGCAGTTAACTTCCAATTATGGATTAAGTGTTGAATTAACAACAAGTGAGGGTGAATTGTTAGCGATATTTCTTGCCTCGCCTAGAAAAATGCTCTCACGGGATTATCTTATTCAGAAAATTAAAATGCGTGATTATCACGGTCCGAGTGATCGATTTATCGATGTACGTATTGGCATGCTTCGAAAGAAATTGTTTGACTATCAATATAAATTTATAAGAACCGTTAGAGGCAAGGGCTACTTTTTTGATGCAGAAGTTATTGAAAAAGTTCGTTAATATATGAATGATGAACTATACTGCCCTATGTTGAAGCACGCATTATGGCAATAGTAATTTGATTGACAGGGAAATAAGATGCAGATAAGCAGCAAACGATTAACACTTCTGGTAGGAACTATTTTATTTGTCATTATTATGCTAAGTGATGTGTATTTTTACTCATTAAATCAGCAAGCTCATCAAAAGATCATAAAGATAGAAAATGAACTAAAGCTTAAAAATAAATATACAGATATGCTTGATTTTGCTTATAACTTTATGTCTCGTTTAACAAGTGAGGTGCTTTTTCAAGAACCTGATTACTACCAAAAACATTTGACTACCAATGTGTTTGAATTACTAAAGAGTAATGTTGGTTGGGAAAAGAAAATCTTACATTATTCGATTTCGGGTGTTACTATTTCTGGCAATGGACAATCTATCCTGAAAGTAGACCTTACGGTTATCAATAAGTTTGATAAGCAACAGACAGTGGTTATATACCTCTACATAGAGGGAGAGTCTGGAAACTTTATTATTACCCACTTAAAAGATCATGATGTAAATAACCCAAAAATTCATCAAGAGGCTTGATGATTAAATTCAAGGAGGTGCCCGTTGTTTAAAAGCGTATTAATCATAGAAGATGATAAAGAGATTGCCGTAAATTTACGTGATTTATTTATCCAGAAAGGTATCGATGCTTATAGTGTACAAGATGGGCGAAATCTTGATCGTTTGCTAAAATCACAAAGCTTTGATTTAGTCATATTAGATCTGATGCTCCCATATACCAATGGTGCCCAGTTATGTCAGGAAATCAAGGCAAGCAAAAACATTCCAATTATTATGATTAGCGCACTAAAAGACCCGCATGAAAAAGTCAATGCGTTAGAGTTAGGAGCAGATGATTTTTTAGACAAGCCAGTTCATGTTGAGGAGATTATTGTCAGAGCAAACAACATAATAAAAAGAAGGTTGTCTCAAAATTTCAATAAGCAGTTTGCGGTGAGTTATTACCAGTTTTCAGATTGGTTGCTTGATGTTAATCGCATGAAACTAGAAACTGCTACAGGCGTTAGTGTTGCATTAAGTAAACAATTATATGATATTTTAATACTGTTTTTAACGCATCCGAAAGAAGTATTAACGCGGGACTTTATTGCTAGCAGTTTACACAATGGGCAGCTTCATGATAATTATGATCGAAGTATTGATGTAGCAGTCAGCAAGCTGCGGAAAAGACTTCAAGCTTCGGACGGTATGGAGTTTATTCAAACACAACATGGTAAAGGATATTATTTTAATGCTGAGGTTAGCACAATTGAAGAGGTCGAAAAAACAGAAAACACAGAAAACACAGAAAACACATAGAAAGTTGAAAACGCCCACCTTTAAGCTTTGGCATTTTAGTTTTGTGCTTTTTGTTAGTGTCGTGCTAGCTATTTGCCTTGTGCTTTTTTTCACCTATAAACAAATCAGTAATGATGTTCGCTTGCAGCTACACCACAGAGCGCTGTGGAATTTAATGGATATTGTTGAATATGGACGTACACATCCTGATGCAAAACTAGCTAAAACAATGAGTGAAGAGCATTTTCGCTATATGAACTTGGATGAGTTTTATCTCGATTTAGATCTTTCTAAATTGCCATTTTATACACCATTAATCAATGTCAAAAATAAAACGGCTTTTGTAGACTATAGTGATACACATGAGCTAGGTCGTGACTTTTCACTATATGTAAAACCAAACTTATGGTTGAATGTTGCCGTTAAGCCTAATTATAATTATTTGTTAGCAAGTGTTTCAGGACATATTGTTGTGATGCTGTTTTTGTGTCTGACATTACTGTTTTCAGCATTTATTATTTATAGATTGTCATGCAATTTGCGAAGGGTTTATGCCATTGCTGATGATATTGGGATTACACCAAATAAATCAATTCTTATGAGTATTTTTGATGGCTCTCATGAAATGTTTAAAATGATGCATAAACGTATTGATGACTTAATTAATACCAGAACACAGATTATTAGTAGTATTTCACACGATTTAAAAACGCCATTAACACGTATTAATTACCGATTGCAGTTGCTGCAAATAGAGAAAGAGCTAAAAGATAAGTGCCTAGCCGATACCAAAGAAATGCAAACAATGATCAATGAATTGGTTAGCATCTCACGCTTTGAGGAAGTACAAAAAGTGCAAATTGATTTTGATGCCTTAGTAGATACGGTAGTCGAAGGCTACATTGAGCAAGGGGGAGAGGTGATATATAAATCTCCGGAGTATCACGTATCTATTTATGGTAGTGAAGATGCCTTTGTTAGGATTCTTTATAATGTCATCGGTAATGCACTTAAGTTTGCAACGGATGTAACGATATGTTTGCAAATGGATAAATCAAATATCATATTAAGTATCGAAGATAATGGTCCTGGCGTGCCGGATGATATGAGTTTAAATGAGCTTTTCCGTCGAAGAGTGCAAGCTGATAATCAGGATATGTTACGCACACAGCAAGGCAGTGGCCTTGGTCTTGCAATTGTTTATGAGTTGGTGCATCAAACTGGTGGTGATGTCACCTTAAAGAATTTATCACCCAGTGGTTTTGGTGTTTATATTCTTTGGGGACGGTAAACTAAAGTCAGTACATTCTGTCAACAAGTCTGTAAAATACCAAATAAGTGGTATATAATCATCGGCACTTTCAGCATTCTATACAATTAATATGAGAAATATTCTAGTTACTAATGCATTGCCATATGCCAATGGTCATTTGCATTTGGGGCATATGCTTGGTTATATTCAATCAGATATTTGGGTGAGATTTCAAAAAATGCGAGGTAATCAGTGTCACTTTGTTTGTGGTAGTGACACGCATGGCACACCGATTATGCTTAAAGCGAAAAAAGAAGGGATTAAACCTGAAAAATTAGTTGAGCAAATGTCACAAGCACATCGCGATGATTTTATTGATTTTGAGGTTGAGTTTGACAACTATCATTCCACTCATCATCCATTGAATCAGGAAATTGTCGAAGCTATTTATTTAAAACTTAAAGCAAATGATCTGATTAGCACGCGTGAAATTGCGCAAGCTTATGATCCAAAGGCAGAGATGTTTTTGCCGGATCGTTTTGTTAAAGGGACGTGTCCCAAGTGTAAGGCAGAGGATCAATATGGTGATAGTTGTGAGGTTTGTGGTGCAACCTATTCGCCAACAGATTTAATTAATCCCAAATCTGTGGTTAGTGGTGAAACACCGATTCAAAAAAGCAGTGAGCATTTCTTCTTTAAGATCAGTGAATTAAGCGAAGATATTCAAAAGTGGATGAAGCACAACAAGGCATTGCAACCTGAAGTGCAGAATAAACTCAAAGAATGGTTTGAGTCAGGTTTGCAAGATTGGGATATATCACGTGATGCACCATACTTTGGTTTCCCAATTCCAGGCACGGATAATAAGAAGTTTTTCTATGTATGGCTTGATGCGCCAATGGGATATATTGCAAGCTTTAAAGACTTATGCAATCGCGCAGGCATTGATTTTGACGCCTACTGGAGCCAAGACAGCAAGGCAGAGCTTTATCACTTTATAGGTAAGGATATTATTTATTTCCATGCGCTTTTTTTGCCGGCAATCTTAAATGCCGTAGATTATCGAACACCTACGGGGGTTTTTGCCAATGGTTTTTTGACAGTTAACGGTAAGAAAATGTCAAAATCACGTGGCACGTTTATCGCAGCAAGAACTTACTTGAATCATTTAAAAGCAGATTATTTGCGCTATTATTTTGCCAGTAAATTAACCCCTAGAATCGATGATATCGATTTGAACTTAGAAGACTTCGTGCAAAAGGTGAACTCAGATGTGGTCGGCAAAGTTGTTAATATTGCCAGTCGTTGCGCAGGCTTTATCAATAAGCGCTTTGATGGGGTGTTATCTGAGCATATTCATGATCAAGAACTAATTGAGCGTTTTCATGCGGCACATGAAGAGATCACAACACTTTTTGAGAAACGTGATTTTGCACAAGCATTACGTGTAATTATGCAGCTTGCTGATCAGGCGAATCAATATGTTGATGCTTATAAACCATGGCAACTGATTAAGGAGGAAGGTCAAGAGCAAACGGTGCATGAAGTGTGCAGTCTGGCGATTAATCTCTTTAAAATCATTATTGGTTATTTAAAGCCAGTAATGCCAGAGTTAGTGTTAAAAGCCGAGCATTTTCTAAATATCAATCAATTACAATGGGCGGAGATTCCTAATGTGTTATTGGGGCATAAGATTGATGTCTTTAAACCATTAATTGCACGCGTTGAGCCAGAAAAGATTGAATTAATTATTGAGGAGACAAAAAAGATGCAGTCAGAAGCAGAGCAAGCAACAGAGATCGCACCTGAGGCTGAAGTGAAAAATAGTTTAAATATTGCAAATGAAATCAAAATTGATGATTTCTTCAAAGTGGATTTACGTGTCGCACAAATTATTGAAGCGGAGCATGTTGAGGGTTCTAATAAACTATTGCGTTTGAAGCTTGATTTAGGTGAAGAACAAAGACAAGTATTCTCAGGCATAAAAGCAGCTTATAATCCAGAGAATTTAGTGGGTAAATACACGGTAATGGTGGCAAACTTAGCGCCACGCAAAATGCGTTTTGGACTATCAGAAGGAATGGTATTATGTGCCGGTGATGGAGATTCACTATATTTACTAGAGCCTGATCAAGGGGCAATTCCCGGAATGCGTATTAGCTAAATCTTCTGCTTTAAAATCAATGTGTTGTTTTTTTGAATCATCTCAAGTTGCTTTAATGCACTCATACCTAAAAGAATGAAATCATCATCTGTTTGAGGGTTAATGCTAGCGCGAACATTGCGCAATGTGATATTACCAATACGTAATTGATCAATTGATGTTTGATAAACGGTGATATTGCCATTAGCAGTACTGACGCTATAGCCTAAGCCTTTCTTTAATCCAATTTGCTTGGCAATATGCTCTGGAATGGAGACGGAACTTGCCCCCGTGTCGACTAGAAATTTGACTTTGACGTCATTAATAAAGCCAAAGCTGACATAGTGATGATTATAAGCATTTAATACAACTGTCTTTTCAACCGCGTTTTGTTGTGATGTTGGTGTTAGGTTTGCTTTTTCTTCATGTTGCAGATAAGAATGTGCAAGATAGGTGATAAAAATAAAGATGACAATCCAAAAAGCATAGATAAAGCGCATTTGCATTGCTTAACCTAATGTTTCTTTTAATAGTTGAAAAATCTGGCGATAGGATTTGCCGGGGGTTTGCTGTGATACTTCTTTGTGATGATTGCGAATCAACTGGCGTAATTGCTGTGTATCAGTATGCGGGTGATCATTCATCAGTTTATCAAGGGCTGCTTTCATTGTATTATCATTAACAAGGGCATCACGCAATTGCTCTAAACGATGCATTTTAGCAATCTCAACCTGATTTTTCTGTGTATAACCATCGTAAGTGGCATAAGCTTCGCTAAGATCGGCATTGCGCATCAGCTTACCAATGTATTGCAACTGACGTTTCAACGCGATGCGTTGCATGGATTTTGCTTTGATGATTTCATCAATAATTTTCTCATCTAGTGGCATTTTTTTGATGCGTTCTTCACTTAGTTCAGTTAATTTCTTACCAAAGTCGGTGATATCATGGGCTTCTTTTTTAATTTGTGTGCGACTTTTTTCTTCAGTAAAATCATCACTGTTGTGATCTTGGTAATATTCTTCAGTCATTGCCGTTTTTCAATAGGATTTTGTGATAATGATGTGTAGAATGATACACCAAATTCCTAAGTTATATAACCTTATCTTGGAGGATACATCGATGTTTGATCGCCACGTTACCGTTGCACAATTTGATCCAGAATTATTTCAAGCCATTGAAAGTGAAAATAAGCGTCAACAAGAGCATATTGAGCTGATTGCTTCAGAGAATTACGCAAGTCCCGCAGTGATGGAAGCGCAAGGCTCACAGCTTACCAATAAATATGCCGAAGGCTATGCTGGTAAGCGTTATTATGGCGGCTGTGAATATGTCGATGTCGCTGAGGAGTTAGCCGTTAATCGCTTAAAAGAGCTATTTGGTGCGGATTATGCTAATGTGCAGCCGCATTCTGGTTCACAAGCAAATGCTGCTGTTTATTTTGCGCTGCTTCAACCAGGAGATACGGTTCTTGGTATGTCTTTAGCGCATGGTGGACATTTAACACATGGTGCTAAGGTCAGTTTCTCAGGTAAGTTATTCAATGCGATTCAATATGGTTTAGACCCACAAACTGGTGATATTGATTATGCAGAGGTGGCGCGTTTAGCAAAAGAGCATAAACCCAAGATGATTATCGCTGGATTCTCTGCATTTTCAGGCATTGTTGATTGGGCGCGCTTTAGAGAAACCGCTGATGAAGTTGGTGCTTATTTGATGGTTGATATGGCGCATGTTGCAGGTTTAATTGCCGCAGGCGTTTATCCAAATCCTGTTCCTTTTGCTGATGTGGTTACCAGTACAACTCATAAGACATTGCGTGGACCGCGCGGTGGAATTATTCTGGCTAAATCAAATCCAGATCTTGAGAAAAAATTCCAATCAATTGTTTTTCCAGGCACACAAGGTGGACCATTGATGCATGTCATCGCTGCCAAAGCCGTTGCCTTTAAAGAAGCATTGCAACCTGAATTTAAAACTTATCAGCAACAAGTGATTAAGAATGCTAAAAAGATGGCGGAAGTGTTAATGTCGCGTGGTGTTGATGTCGTCTCAAAAGGTACCGAAAACCATTTGATTTTGATTGATTTAATCAGCAAAGATATCACAGGTAAAGATGTTGAAGCCGCTTTGGGGCGCGCAAATATTACTGTAAATAAAAACTCAGTGCCGAATGATCCACGTTCTCCTTTTGTCACGAGTGGTTTACGCATTGGTACACCTGCGATTACAACGCGCGGATTTGCAGAGAACGAGTGTGCGCAAATCGCGCATTGGATGTGTGATATTATCGATGATCTTGGCAATGAAGCAAAAGAGCAGGAAATCAAACAGAAGGTTGTTGCACTTTGTGCTAAATTCCCTGTTTATTCAGAAGATAAAGCAGCTGAATTGGCTTAGCGATTGTTATTACTTTTTATCAGGATGATAATACTTCGGGGTAAAGCTAATCCCATATTTCACATACATCCACATTTTAGAGACAAAAGCTTGTAACTCAGGTGGATGCATATTTAATACATACATTTTCTTAATCATGGCTTCTGTTGGATTGACGTTGGGGTCTTTGAATAACTCATTCAAATATTGACTGTTATCAACAACGCCATTGGGTTGATAAATATAGTTGCTATTCATTGCTGCAATATAAGGATCCATATTGAAGTTTAAAAAAGCATAAGCAGCATCAAGATTTTTAGCACCTTTAGGAATCATCAGCATATCAAACCAGATGTTTGTTCCTTCTGCGGGTAAAACGTATTTTAAGATTTGATCAGGGTTGATTTCTTTAGCGCGCTCAACGGAGCGTACAACGTCACCCGAGTATCCCATAACAACACATAAATTACCGGCAGTGAAATCATTTTGGTACTTGTTGCTATCAAAATACTTAACATATGGGCGCACATTTTTAATCAAATACAACGCTGCCTTTTCATAAGCGGCTTTATCCGTGGTATTGGGGTCAATGCCTGCATAATAAAAATAATTGCCAAATACCTGCTCAGGTTCATCAAGCATTGAAACACCGCATTTAGATAGTGTTTTAAGATACTTTGGATCGAATAAATACTTCCAACCATTGGGCACAACAGCGTGTCCAAAGACTTTGGCAACTTCTTTGACATTATAGGCAATACCCGTTGTCCCATAGCTATAGACAATCGCATAATTATTCCCTGGATCATTAATTTGAGAAATCTTATCATAAATGGCTTTATTGCGATGTGCCCAGTTGGGAAGTTTGCTTTTATCAAGCTTAATAAGTGCGTGTGATTTGATCTCGCTCGGTAGGTAAAGCGCACCTTGCTCAATAACATCAAATCCAGAGGCGCCAGTCATTACCTTAGCGCGTGTCATATTATCATCAGTGGTATAGCTTAGACGCACACGAACGTTAGAAAGGTCACTAAAACATGGGATAAGATCCGGTGACATATAATCTGCCCAGTTTGTAAAATTAAGCGTTTGCTTGGTTTTAAATGGCGTAATTGGTGAGCTTAATAATTTCTCACTGCATTGAAAATCAGTAGCAGATAGAAAGCCCGAACAGCCCATAAATAGCGTAACAATATATGAAGTCTTTTTAAGTGTTATCGATAACATAACAAAGCCCGCAAAGTTATAAAATTAAAATATTGGGCTATTGTAGCGTTAAGTGACACCACTTGATAGAACTTATTGTCTGTTGTGTTAGTTCTCTTTGACTTCCTGAAATACAAATAGAGCCTTTGCAAATTATGGTTGGTATGTCAGCAAGTGATTTAATTCAATTCAATTCGCGAATGTAACAAGCTAGATTTTTAAATGTTAAATGACAACATTCGCATCAACGTGCTACCATGTACACAATCTATGTCAGAGAAAATTCTTTTTAAATAATGAGTATTAAAACAATCGAATCTTTAATTACCGCTGTACCTGATTTTCCAAAGCCAGGTATTTTGTTTCGTGATATCACACCATTGTTGGCAGATGCCGATGGTTTAACCAAAACGGCAACTCTTATGGCTGAGCGTATCAAAGAAAAGGGCTTAAAGCCCACAATTATCGCAGGACCTGAGAGTCGCGGGTTTATCTTTGGTGTGGCGTTAGCAAAGCATTTATCAATTGGCTTTGTGCCAATTCGCAAGCCTGATAAGTTGCCACGCGCGATACATGCCTGTGAATATGAGTTAGAGTATGGTACTGATAGATTAGAAGTGCATCAAGATGCTTTTTCTAACAATGACCAAGTATTGTTAGTGGATGACTTATTAGCAACAGGCGGTACGGCAAGTGCTTGTGTTGAGTTGGTTAGAAAAGCTGGAGCCAATGTTTTGGGTTCATTATTTGTAATTGAGCTTAATGGGCTCAATGGACGTGATAAAATGCCGCAAGATATCTTTATTGACTCATTAGTTCAATATGATTGAGATTAAACTTCATTTCGACGTTTCACAATATCATCAATTGTTACTGACATGGTTTAATCAACATGGGCGTCATGATTTACCGTGGCAGGGTGATTTTAACCCTTATCATGTGTGGTTATCTGAGATTATGTTGCAACAAACACAAGTCAAAACGGTTATTCCATACTTTCTCAAGTTTATTGATAAATTTCCGTATATCAGTGATCTAGCACAAGCAAGTCAAGATGAGATAATGCAATATTGGGCAGGGCTTGGTTATTATGCGCGTGCTAGAAACCTGCACAAAACAGCGCAAATTGTATATGAACAGTATAATGGTGTAATGCCTAATAATATTGATGATTTATTAGCATTACCCGGCATTGGTCGATCAACCGCACATGCGATCTTATCAATTGCGTTTAAGCAAGCAACACCGATTATGGATGGCAATGTTAAGCGCGTATTTGCACGTGTTTTTGCTATTGATGAAGTACTATCTGTGGCAAGTGCTGAGAAGAAACTATGGCAATTGGCGTATACACTTATGCCAACAAACAAAACACAAAATTATACACAAGCACAAATGGATTTGGGGGCGACAATCTGTACACGAACTAAGCCAAAGTGTGGGCTTTGTCCATTGCAAAGTATTTGTTTGAGTTTTGCCAGTGAGCGTGTTGATCAATATCCGCGAAAAAAAGAAAAAAAGGTAAAGCCAGTTCAATCAGCAGTGTTTCATCTGTATCAATATCAAGATGAGCTGCTCCTGGTCAAAAAACCAAACAAAGGTATTTGGGGTGGGTTGTATGCATTACCTGAAGCTGCATTACATATTGGTGAATATAGTCATATGCTATGTGAAGAGCAAAAGCATATATTCACCCACTTTGAGCTTTATTATGATATCAAAGTATATCAATTAACTCAGAAAGCAACGATTGATGATGCTTATTGGGTGAGCAAAGATAATATAAAGGAGTATGCATTGCCTGCACCATTGGCAAAGCATCTGATTTGCTAACAAGGGCTAAGGCTAAATATTCACCTAATACACCAAAGTATGCTCACCGTACCCTGAGCATCAGTCGAAGTGGCTAATCACACTTCATAGAGGCTTCGACTTACGCTCAGCCAACGCTTACGCAATAAAAGTGGTCAGGAATGTGGTCATAGCCCTAACAAGTGATGCAGATACATATTAGAAAAAAATGCGTAATTGGATGAAATGTAATGTTAGGCAGTTACGTGTTGATTAAGTACTTGAAAAATCTCTTTGGTCACTGTGTCAACACTTTGATTGCCATCAATTTTAACATAAGTAGGCTTTTTAAGCTTGGTGCCTGCTGTATCAAAATGCTGGTAGTATTCAATCAATGGTGCAGTTTGCGCATGATAGACATTTAAGCGATTTTTAACGGTTTCTTCTTTGTCATCTTCGCGTTGAATCAAGTCTTCACCGGTTTGATCATCTTTGCCAGTCACTTTTGGTGGGTTATTGTCAATGTGATAGGTGCGGCCTGAAGCCTCATGAATTCTACGACCTGACATGCGTTTAATAATGATATTGTCATCTAAAGTGATCTCAATAATAAAATCAATATTAATGCCAAGCTTTTTAAAGGCGTCGGCTTGCCCTAATGTGCGTGGTACGCCATCAAGCATAAAACCATTGTTACAATCAGCTTGCGATAGACGTTCTTTAACGATTTGCATAATAAAGTCATCAGAAACAAGCTCGCCAGCATCTAATATTTTCTTTAGCTTTATGCCGGTTTCAGAGCCTGATTTGATCGCAGCTCGCAGCATATCACCTGTGGAGATCTGTGGAATATTGAATTGTGTTTCAATACGCTTTGCTTGCGTGCCTTTGCCAGCCCCTGGTGGACCTAGAAGAATAATGTTCATATGCTTTCCATTAAAAGTAAAAATAAAGTGTGGCTCTATGATAAAAAGAAATGGTTTAAAAGTCTTTTAAAAAATTGGTTAGGTTTGAATTTTCGTCCGTTTATCGTTAGCGTACCCTGAGCGTAAGTCGAAGGGAGAAATTGCAAATAAGAAATACTGCAAAATGGTTTGTGATGAATATATCAGTAGTATAAAATAACGCGGTCTTAAAACAGCAAGAAGATTGAGAACTATGTGCGGTGTTGTTGGGATTATTGGGCATGAGCCTGCAAATCAGAAATTGTTTGATGCATTAACGATGTTGCAGCATCGTGGGCAAGATGCCGCAGGTATTTTAACCTGTGATGGTTATCATATGTCGCTACGCAAAGATAAAGGGCTTGTTGTTGAAGCGATTCGCACGCGTCACATGGAGCGCTTGCAAGGCAATTTAGGTATTGGTCATGTACGCTATCCAACCGCAGGATCAGATAGTGTTTTTGAGTCACAACCTTTTTATGTCAATTCACCTTATGGCATTGCCTTAGCACATAATGGGAACTTAATTAATACCACGCAAATTCGCAAAGAATTGTTAGAGAATGATTTTCGTCATATTAACACCAGCTCAGATTCGGAGCTTTTGCTTAATGTATTAGCCTCAGAATTGCATAAAGCAGAAGTTTCATTAACAAACTTTTCAACCGATATCTTTTTTAATGCATTAACCAAGCTTTATCAACGTTGTATTGGTGGCTATGCCGTTGTTGGTGTGATCGCGGGCGCTGGTTTGTTTGCCTTTCGTGACCCGCATGGTATTCGTCCTTTGGTATTGGGTGTAAAGGAAGTCGATGGCAAGAAAGAATATATGGTTGCGTCTGAAACCGTTGCATTAGACTGTGATGGTTATGAAGTGGTTGGTGACTTAGGTGCTGGCGAGGCGATCTTTATTTCTCTTGATGGCGATCTTACGCGCAAAGTATGCGCCCCTAACGCTAGTTTATCACCTTGCATTTTTGAATATGTTTATTTAGCGCGCCCTGATTCTGTGATTGATGGGGCGTCTGTTTACAGTGCACGTTTAGAGATGGGGCGTATTGCTGGAAAAAACATTTTAGCTGAATTGCCAGAGCATGATATTGATGTAGTGATTCCGGTGCCTGACTCAGGGCGGCATGCTGCATTGCCATTGTCACGCGTTTTAGATGTGCCATATCGTGAAGGTTTTGTCAAAAATCGCTATGTTGGGCGCACGTTTATTATGCCTAATCAAGCAGCACGTCAGAAATCTATTCGCAAGAAGCTCAATACCATTAATCATGAGTTTAAAGGTAAACATGTGCTTTTGGTTGATGACTCTATTGTGCGTGGCAATACATCAAAATTGATTGTTGAGATGGCAAGAAAAGCCGGTGCGCGTAAAGTATCAGTCGTATCAACGGCACCTGTGGTCAAATACCCTAATGTCTATGGTATCGATATGCCAACGCATGATGAGCTTATTGGTCACAATCGTAGTATTGATGAAATTCGTCAGTGGATTGGCGTGGATCATTTATTTTATCTAACGACAGATGATTTAGTTTCCGCTGTACGTAAAGAGGCTCCGCACTTGAAGCATTTTGATACCTCAGTGTTTGATGGTAAGTATGTTACCGGTGGAATTGATGAGCATTATTTTGAAGCATTGTTAAATCATCGCAAACAACAAGCAGAAAATACGTCATCAAAACTAGGTGCTGTTGATATGCATAATCAAGAATAACATGAGATTATGCCTAGCTATTATGTGGATGGTCATCGCACCTCATTTGTAAGGTGATCTTAGATGAATTCATTGAACTGATCTTCGGTCAAAACCGTTGGCACCTATTTGTACTTCTTCTCTTTAGCCATTTTTAGCTCAATAATCTTATCTAAATTGGAAAAATCATATTTGGGTGCAACATTATATTTTAAAAGGTATTCAGAAAAATTAATAACTTGCAATGAGTTGATCGTATGCAATGTTGGAAAATTATTGATATCATTGCTGATGTCTTTTGTCTTTAATGTCAAACCCTCACAGTTCAAGTAACAAGCCGCTAGGCAGTTACATTTAAACCAAGGACTTTAATTCCGACTCGGATTATTTTATAAGAAATGGAATCTGTACTACCAAATTGCCAATTGGTTCTATCTAGCGCAAGATAGAACTTCGCTTTTTTGCTAAGCATTTGCTCGACACTCCACTTTGCAACAGCATCATAATCAAACTCAACATCTTTAAAAAATCCCTGTATGCGTCG
>NZ_JBXTEF010000108.1:0-24397 GCF_057495195.1 Cysteiniphilum sp.
TGCTCTGTTTATTCTAGCAATAACACACTACATCAATATTAAATTTAAATTGACACAGTTTTATGAACACTCCCCTAAAATTGAATCCGTGTCTTTTTCATCCATACTAGCATTTATGGTTATTGGCATTGAGCACGCCCAGTTAGCTATTTTTGAAGATCTCACCCATGAGTAAAATCTACAATGCCCTTTTACAGAACCCGTAACCTTATCTTTAATTTCTACTATAAACTGTCCCTCAAAACCATATGACACATCTTTTTTCCCCCGATTTATAAAAAATATTTTGCCATACTCCGCATCATTCTCCCAATAGTATCCTTGCTGCGGATTACCAACCCACCCATGATCAACATTATCTCTTACTACTGAAAATAATAATGTCTGACTATTATTTTCCAACTTTATCATATCGTACCAATAAGCATTTGCTATCTGAAAAATAGATATCATCAAAGCAACAAAAACTAGCTTTTTAATTTTATGATTCATATATTCACCTCACTTTTAAAATTACTTTTTATAAGTTCCCTTAGTTGGCATAAATTCTTTTCCTTTTGTTTCCATTACCTCAATATATATTCTTCTCTGTTTGTCCGGTAACCCATAATGTTTAGTGCCATCTATTTTCGTTCCGTAAACACTACAGCTTCCGATACTGTAAACCCTAATAGCCACCATACTGTTTAGCTCTTCATACATCATATTTGCCAATAACGAGATACTACTATCATTATCGCTACATGATGCTTTGATGCCTTCAGAATCATTTTTTAAACTTAACTCCATAGCATTTGAAATCGCAAATTTGTTTGCCTTACCCGGTAAGCTATTAATAAACCTAAAACCAACCTCTCCAGACTTTAATGTCACAAAAATGGGTATCCGCGTAATTTTAGAATCTGCTGAGCATAAGCCTTGCATTTTAACCACATAATTTTCATTCGGTGTGACTTTATCATTACCGATGATTACACTCTCAACCTCTGGATTATTGAACATTACCTGTATTTCATCATTACAATTAAAGGCATTTGCTGGTGCATTGGTTACACCTGTTGGCATTTCTATTCCTTTTAGCTCACCCAATGCAACTGGCTGCACTTTATTAACCATTTCCATAATGCTCGCATCAATTGTTTTTAGATTTTTTAAGGTTTCATTTACTTGGCTTTCTTTACATATACCATCACTACACGCAAACAAAGCAAGTTTAAGCTGCTCAACATTATCAGATGCATTATTTCTAGCTAACTTCAATCTATCTAAGATATTTTCAGTTGATGACACGCTGCCAAATGTGTAATTCTGTGTGCTCTTTGTCGTTGAATTTAATGCCTTTTGATTATGTCCACTATAGACCTGCATCATGCCATTTAAGCGTGTATATAATTTGTTTTGATCAAGCCAAGTATTTTGCAATCTATCATATTGCTGCTGATATAACCCAACTGCTTTATTAAGTGCGGTTTCATGATCTGAATCTAAAATATCCTCAGGGTCAAACTCACTCAATGGCTTCATAGTTGGCAACCCTACCTGGGGTAAAACCTCATAGTCTTGGCTTGGATCTTGAATATGACCCAGAATTTTTCCTGCATATTTACTGAAGATATCTTTGCAGCTTTGATTAATTGTTCCATCTTCATTCAATGAGCACTGCGATATTGCATCACTTAACTCTGGATAGTTTAAATCTTGCCCATTGGATTGTCTTTCTATATTTAATGAAAAAGCTTGATTTGTATTACTTTGAGAGGAGTCAAATTTACTTGAGACTTCTATAAAGCTACCTGATCCTTGAGCTGATGCCGCGAGTTCTTTTACTGAGGAGGAATAGCTGGAAGAAAGCTTGGCCATCACTTGATATGACGCCCCTCTTTGTTCTGACATGATTATATTTGCACCACATTGACGAATAAGTTCACTTGCTGCCTCTAATAAACTATCCCCATTCGCACTCGCATAAGCCAAAAAGTACTTCCGTCCCATATCAGTTAAACCAATTTGAGATTTCGCCGCTGTTTTTAATCCTATTTTTGTAGCATAGTAACTAAAACCTATATCGTTACCACTCGTTGCAATTTTTGATGACATGCCTAAAGACGCACCACCACTAAATCCTGCAAATGAAAAATTAGTACTTGCCTCAACGCCGACACTTGATTGTGCAGTCTTATAATCGGTAATTAACTTCATTTTATCTACAGTACTTAGTTTAATAGGCAATGCTTCTTTACCAACATATTCAAAACATTGACTCTTTCCCTGTGCTAAAGATGGTAAGATAAGCCCTTCACCAATTAGCCACTCTTGAGACGCATTACTTATTACAGGTACTCCTAGCATAGGAGTAATGCCTAATAAAAATATTAACTTATTCCTCATGGTTTTCTCCAGTCATATAGTTTAGAAACAATTTAAATTCTTGGTAAAGAAAGTTCATTAATTGGATAAATTCAAGAAAAAAATAGAAATTTTGTGGTTAATGCTTAAATTTCTCTGCATCCATAGATAAAGTTAAATACGGCTAATATGGTCATAATAATTTGCCATGCTATGTGTTACCCAACTTTCGTTAACACTCATGAAAAAATATGAGATTCCAAAGTGATGGTAACCAAATGCCTGTGTGATATAAACCACTGGATCAACAACATTTGCAACCCATATATAATCAACCAGTTTATCTTTAAAGTATGCAGCAAAGTCATACTGGCCAGCAGCAGGTGCAGCAAAGGTAATAACTGATAAATGATCAGATTTTAGCTTATCATCTTCCGCCATTTTAGCTGAAAAAAGCGTTGCTACAGCACCGCCTAGACTGTGTCCAGAAATGATCACTTTGGTATTATTATCTACATTGCTATCCATCCAATCTAGAAATCTTTTATTTAGCATTATTTCTATCAAATATAGCTGAAAACCAGTATGAGCTCTTGTATTAGTTCCATTGAAAAAAGAGGGCACAACAAAAGCATCCAAAACCCAATTGGTTATATTATCACTTCCTCTAAAACTAATAATTACTGTATTTTCATCATTATTTTTAGCCACTAAAACCTGTGAACCCATGATATTACTTGAATAAGTTTGAACAGGATAATTTTCATTTAAATGCCAATTTTTCTCAAATAAAACGTAGTTTTCTTTGTGCCTTGCTAAGTCATAGCTTAAATCAAGCTTTAAGCCTGTATTTGAGATGTTTTGTTCAATTTTTGCATTATCAGAAAATAACTCTATTGTGAAACCTTGCTCTTTTAAAAAATTTGCAGCTTTGGCTTCTGTTGTTTCACTTCTTTCATCAAAGTCAATATGATTCAAGTAGGCCGCTTGCGCACCAGCTGCTGCTAACTTAAGGCGTGATGAATCAATATTCTCTGAAGAAAAAGATACACCAAAAATCATCACCAAACCTAGTGCCAAAATACCTTCTTTTTGCATACTTAACCTCTCATCATTTATTACTCATTAACAAATACATTATGAATAATAAATAACCAAAAATCAGTTTCAAATAGGTATTCTTAAGTATTAGGTTAGATACATTAACCTAATTCAGTATGGGAAAAAGTGCAGTCACTCCACCTGCCATCATCTGAATGGCAATCGCCGCTAGAATAAGTCCCATAACACGTGATATTACTGATAACGCTTCTTCACTAAGAAAACGTGCAAGCTTAGGTGTGAATTTTAATAATAACCAAAAAAATACTGAAACCACAGCACATATGATGCTTGCCATCAAAAATTGCCACAAAGTGAAATCATGTGAATGGCTAATAATAACCGCCATTGCACCAGGGCCTGCAATCACAGGGATTGCCATTGGTACCACAGCTATAGACGGTTGTTTTTCATCATCTATCTTTTTCTCACCTTTCTTATGTGTATGATTACCTCCTTGGATCATCGATAAAGCAATACGTAAAACAATTAGACCACCAGCCAATCTAAATGCGCCAATACTGATTCCAAAGAAATTTAAAATTGGCCAACCAATCCATAATGAAATCATCAAGAGTACAAAAATAGCAATGGCACAAATTTTAGCGGTTTTATTGCAATCCTGTTCATCTCTCCCCGTAATCAACCCAATATAAATGGCTAAGTTACCAATAGGATTCATAATTACAATTAACGCAATAGCAAAACTTAACATCAGCTTTCCTTACTTTTTCTTAATCTGTCTAGCTTATTTAGCCTAGCTTATTGACAGAGTTTTTTCATTAAAGCATTCGATAAATTTAGGCGACAATGATCATATTACAGTCAATTTTAGTTATGTAAGCGCTGGCTGAGCATAAGTCGAAGCCTCTATGAAGTGTGATTTTCCCAAACTTACCCTTCGACTTACGCTCAGGGTACGGTGAACACTTGTGAGTAAATATTTAATCTTAGCCTAAATTTATATTCAATGATTGTTTTAATGGCAGGGAAACTTAGTAGCTGTTACAATCACGCTATCTTTGGATTTGTTGATAACAAACAGACTTATGCAGGAAGTATTTAAAGTTTATTTTGCACATCGCACTGTACAAGTGCTTTGGTTGCTTTTTTCCGCCTTTTTAGCCCTTAGTATTTTTATAGGCGTATTTAGCAGTTACTGGTGGTGGTTATTTTTACCGATTATCATTGCACCTTTTTATGAATGGTATGCCCATAAATATTTATTGCATGCCAAGCTTACTGAAAAACACGGATTTTTCCGCAATTTCCAAATAAGACTACATCATGGGCATCATAAATATCCTCAAGATGTTGAGCTACTGTTTGCACCATGGTCAGCCATTATATTACATCTTATCCAGACATATCTTTTATTTGCACTCATCACCTGGAGCTTTAGTGTAGCACTTGTGCCATTTACATTTGGTATTCTTTACTATCTTTTTTATGAGTGGATGCATTTAGCGCATCACATCCCTGCCTATCAGCCGAAAACTCAAGTTGGATACAGATTAAAACGCGCGCATATGCGCCACCATTTTCATAACGAAAACTATTGCTGGGGCATTACTAACTATCTAGGTGACTTATGTTTTGGCACATTTAAAGAACGCAATGACGTTGCCAAAAGCCCAACGGCAAAACAAATCTCTGGATATAACGAGTAAGATCTAGTGTAACACAACCCATTTACGGCTTAAGATATTATATTTATTTAATTCTTGTTCATGAAACTTATTCATAAACTCACGATTATTAATCTCAGTGTTTAACTCTTTCTGCGCAAGACTAATCCCATAACGACGACACCAACGCTTAACTGTCCATACTTGATAGCCCATCAACTCAGAGGCCTCAAGATATGAAACGCCTTGATCATGTAGATCTGTTAAAACTTTTTCAGCAGGTTTGCCATATTTTTTAAGAATATTTAACTCAAAGTTATTGCTATATTGATTTGGCATTTTGTGCTCCTATATGAACAATTCTCTCGACACAAGATGAATTGTCACATAGAACACTTGATCAATCCAATAAAATAAAATAATCAGCTTTATAACAAAAAGCTATGCCTGAGTTTGTATATTTTGACTTTGCATATCCTCTAACGTCTTTGCTAGATTAATTTTCAGCTTATCCAACGTCATAATAAGCGCATTTTTTTCATCCAGATCCACACCAACTAAGATCTGTGCATAATGCTGTTTGACTGCTTTATCCAACTCCTCTAAAACAGCAAATCCACGCTTGGTGACAATAACACATTTTGCACGACGATCACTCTCATGTGCAATGCGCTCAACAAGACCTTGATCACTTAAGCGATCAAGCACACGAATAAGGTTTTGTGCCTCGATTTCTAGATGTCCTGCCAACTCAATTTGAGTAAGCTTTGGACGAAACCTTGCGTGCACCAATACACGCCGATCTAAAACATTTAAACCTAATTCTTTTGCATGAAAATTATAAATCTTACGAATTAACAATCCTGTATCGCAAATCGCAAACTCTAGCAGTTGTGTTGTCGCATCTGACATGCTTAGCTTATTACCTTTTGACGTTGTGCCTGAAGCTGGATTATAACAATGGCACTCATAATTGTCAGCACTATTCCTACAAGTGTCAGCCAGTCATAACGATCTGCGAAAAAAAACACACCAATCAGGGCTGCAAAAATAACATTAGCGTAATACAGCACAGAGAAACTTTGCGCATGAATATAGCCTAATGCCAACACTAAAAGATATTGTACAAAGAAAAATAACACACCAATTACAACGAGTATTAAAAATGCATAAAGCGATATTGCTCGCCAGAAGGGAATACTAACAACTCCAGCAATAATACTTGAAAATAAAAAGTAATAAAAAACAGTCGTCAAACCATTATCATAGCTTGAAATTTTACGCACCATAATAATTGATAAAGCCATAGATAAGCCCGCACCCAAAGCAACAATGGCGTAAGGGTTCATGATTTTGGCATCAGGCTTTAGAATCATCATAACACCAACAAAACCAACAATTAACGGCAACCATAATGCATGCTGAAACTTTTGTCGCATAAAAATAAATAATATAAAGGGCACAAAAAATGGCGCCGTATTCGCTAACAACACACCATCGACTAATGGCACATGCATAATTGCAATAAATAGAAAATAGCTGATTCCCAGACTAAACACCGTTCTTGCTAAATGCTGCCACGGCACTTGTGTTTTTAATAAATTGACCTGCCATTGATGCTTTTTATACAAGATAATTGGCAATATCAGAATTAACGCAACTAAACTTTGACTAAATACAATCACAGGTACACTTAATCCGATATTAAACTTCTTAATCAATGCTGCTTGAAATGCATAAATTAATGCACTTAACAGCGTGAAACTAACCCCTAAATAACTATTTTTCATTGGATTTAACTTAAATATGCATTTAATAATTAATGATTATTATAATTTTTAATTCTTAAAGCGCAACATTTAAATTTCAATCGGAAATATTAAAACTGTGGACTGTGGACTGTGAACTGTGGACTGTGGACTGTGAATTGTGGACAATTATTTTGAGCTTTGATGCGCTAACAACAATTGGTTCTGTAGCGAAATTTTCTCTAAAGCTAAAATAATTTTGTTATTTTGCTCAAGCAGCAACTGATTTTGCTGTGCTTGTTTATAGGCTAGATATAAACTATACTGCTGATATTTCGTTAGATCATCTGCATTTTTGTCCGCTTTAACAAACATATTGCTAAGCTCCGTTTGCAGCTGATCAATCTGCCCTTCATTGCCAACCGTTACCGGATAATTAATTTGTGCTGTTTGTGAAACTGCAACAGGATTCTCCGGCGTAATGGCTTGCGGCGCTTGTACACCTCTTAGCTGATCTTCCAAAGACATCGATTGATTCCCTGGAGAAATGACTTTCATCCGACTATCTGTTTGCGATGTATCACTGACAATCGTTGCTTGCTGCTGAGGTTGCGATTCAGCCATAGCGCTATGTGTTGGGCTAGCAGTTGACTCTGTTGCTGCAAAAACTGACGACATACTAAAAGCACTGACGGTTAAAAGAGATAAAATAATGCGTATTTTTGTCATTATGATGGTGACTTTAATGAATAAACATAGCATCACCATAACTATAAAAGCGATAGTTGTCATCTATTGCATGGCGATATGCTTTTTTAATCATATCAATTGAAGAAAAGGCACTAACTAACATAATTAATGTTGATTTTGGTAAGTGAAAATTAGTCACCATCGCATCAACAACATGAAAGATTTTCCCTGGATACAGAAAAATATCACTCTCACCATAAAACGGTCTTATCTCACCACTGCCATTAGCTGCCGCTGTTTCCAGTGAGCGCACTGAAGTTGTACCCACAGCAATTACACGCCCGCCTTGCGATTTGGTTTTATTGATCTGATCACATACGTTTTGTGGCACATCAATCAACTCACTATGCATAACATGTTCATGAATATCATCTGTTTGCACTGGCTTAAAGGTACCAGAGCCAACATGCAGTGTGACATAAGCAATATCAGCACCTTTGTCTTTTATTTTTTGCAATATCTCTTTTGTGAAATGAAGCCCAGCAGTTGGTGCAGCAACAGAGCCAAGAAGCTCACTATAAACCGTCTGATAGCGTTCTATATCAAAAGCTTCATCTTGGCGCTTGATATAAGGGGGCAACGGCATATGACCATGCTCAGCCATTAACTGCCAAACATTGCCATCAATTAATTCAATATGATATAACCCGTCATTTTTCTCGATCACGCGCGCTTTGATATCAGCAATCTCAACCACTGAATTCAGTTTAGGTGCTTTATTAGCGCGAATATGACTGATAAAACGCTTATCATCAATGACTTTTTCAATTAAAAACTCAAGCTTGGCACCGGTTTCTTTTTGCCCAAAAAGGCGCGCTGCCATCACCCGTGAGTTATTAAAAACAACCAAGTCATCCGCTTGTATATAATCAACAATCTCACTAAAAATATGATTGCTTAGTGCTTGTTTTTGACGATCGAGTACCAATAAACGACTTTGATCACGCTCTTTTACTGGATAACGCGCAATAAGGTGCTCAGGCAATTCATAATCAAAAAGTTCTGTTTTCACAAGTGTCATATCCTCTATAAACAATACAATTTAATGAGATAAACTTCTCAAGGGCATATGCAATACGCCCTTATATAAAGCAAATAAAAAAGGCGCCAATCTGGCGCCTTTTTTATTTGTTTGCTTTCGCTAATCGATAATTAAGCGTTAGCCGCAACTGCTTCGATTGAAACGAATTGACGATTTAAAGGACCACCTGTGTGGAACTTAACAACACCATCAGTCGTTGCAAACAACGTGTGATCACGACCACAACCAACGTTAACACCAGCATGGAATTTTGTACCACGTTGACGCACGATAATTGAACCTGCTTTAACAGTTTCACCACCATAACGCTTAACACCTAGGTACTTAGGATTGGAATCGCGACCGTTACGAGTACTACCGCCTGCTTTCTTATGAGCCATGTTTTATACTCCTTAAATTAACCTTGAATTGCTGTGATTTTTACCGCAGTGTAATACTGACGATGACCTTGACGTTTCATGCTGTGCTTACGACGACGAAACTTGATAATCTGAACTTTCTTATGACGACCTTGCTCAACGATTTCAGCAACGACTTTGGCACCATCAACAACAGGACTGCCAACTTTAATCTCATCGCCATTTTGCAACATCAACACATCAGTGAACTCAATTGTTTCACCAACGCCTTTTTCAATTTTTTCTAGCTTAAGTACACCACCTTCTTTGGCCTTGTACTGCTTACCGCCACTTTTAATAATTGCGAACATAGTATTCTCCGAATGCTCAAGCTGACATAATGCCGCTTGACTTTTTGTTATCATAATTTAAAGCGCTTTTTAAAAAGCTCGCAAATTCTATTGTTTTTTGTAGCAAATAGCAATATTCATGGCTTAATAAATTCAACAATATTGCCCGATGGATCTTTTGCATAACAAGATACCGTACCATCACGATGCGGCTTAAGCTTACCAAAGCTTTCCGCCTTTTCAGAATTAAACGCAATATGTGGTGGATGCTGATGAGGCACGACAAAGGCAAGCTTTATATTTTGAAACTCAATCATTGCCCACGTATCATCCTGATAAATGAGTTTGGCATTAAAGTGCGACAAATACCATGTAAGTGTTTGCTCTAAGTCTTTGACCACAATGGCAACATGATCAATTCTATCCATTTCATCGCCCTTTACTTATAAAATCTTGCCTCTAGTATAAAAACTATTTAAGCAATAGCCAACACTCCCTTAAAAGTTCTGTATCCGCCACTTCATGGTCAAAATTGTAATAGCAGAATATACCAAGGTTGGTACTCTCGAAGAATTGATTTGACGCATAGACTTGTTTATAAAGTTGAAGGTAACAACTTACTTATCGCCCAATGCCGTTTTCATTACTAAATCAACAATACTCTAACCGCCAATTAACGTACTAAGCTCATCAACATTTTTTGCACAAAGCTTAGCAACAGATATGACCTTATCTCGCTGAACATATTCAATATAGGCAATAAATTCATTGGCAACCCCAGCATTGTAAAGTTCATAGTCGGTAAAGCCATCGCCAACAATCACAGTTTTGCCAGTCAGTTGATCTTGGATATTTGTAGCACCAGTGACTTTTGAATCACAAAAACCATTGTCATTATTTAAGCCATCAAAGTATCCATTTTCATCCCAGTGTAAATTCACCGCAAAAACGCGTGACGCTGGAATGCCCAGATACTCAGCAAAAGGTAAAATAAGCTCACTAAAACCACCACTAATAATCCACACTTTGACATTATGCTGATGTAATGTTTCGATTAATTCCTTGATACCAACAGTTAATGCACTAGGACAATACTGAGCAACAAACTCATTGACTGCCGCCTTTGTTGGCTTTGATACTTGTAAACGCGCCTCCAAACTATCACGAAAACTTATCTCTCCATTCATACCGGCATTAGTTAAGGTTTCAATTTGCTGTATTTTAGACTGATCTCCTTGAAGCAACTCAGCCATAATAACCTCTAGTGATTCAAAACGGATCAGCGTTGAATCAAAATCAAAAATCACATTATTGTACTTACACATAGTGCACCGTCCGCTTTATTAGTTTTTAGCTGGATGTAAAATAGTCGGCTTTAAAAACCGTGGATCTTTTTGCTTATAATCCAGCGTAAAATGAAGCCCGCGACTTTCCTTCCTGCGCATTGCAGATTCAACCATCAACTCAGCAACTAACACCAGATTTCTAAGCTCCAACAAATCAGCCGTTACCGTAAAATCAGAATAATAGTCAAATACCTCCTGGCGCAGAAGCTTAATGCGATGCATTGCGCGTTCCAAGCGCTTGTTACTTCTAACAATCCCCATAAAATCCCACATACAACGTCTGATCTCACGCCAATTATGGCGAATAAAAATCTCTTCATCCGAGTCAGTGACTAGTGCGTCATCCCAGCGGGGAATATCTGACATTGGCATTAATTTTGAGAGGTTTTGTTTAATATCATTAGCAGCAGCAAAAGCATATACAAGGCACTCTAATAACGAATTACTTGCCATGCGATTAGCGCCATGAAGCCCTGTATAAGTCACCTCTCCTGCAGCATACAATCCAACAACATCGGTGCGTGCCTTATCATCAACCATTACACCACCACAAGTGTAGTGTGCTGCTGGCACCACGGGAATCTGATCTTTGGTCAAATCAAGTCCATATTTCAACAGGCTCTCATAAATCATCGGAAAGTGTTCTTTAATAAACGCCTCTGGCTTATGGGTAATGTCCAAGTAAACACATTCTAAACCATATTTTTTCATCTGCAGGTCAATAGCACGTGCAACAACATCTCGCGGTGCTAACTCAGCGCGCTCATCGATCTCAGGCATAAAGCGCTTACCATTAGGTAGACGCAAATATGCACCTTCACCACGCAATGCTTCACTTAATAAAAATGATCCTGCTTGAGCGTGATAAAGGCAAGTTGGATGAAATTGATTAAACTCCAAATTTGCCACGCGACAGCCCGCACGATAAGCGATAGCAATGCCATCGCCACTTGAAACCACGGGGTTTGTAGAGTATTGATAGACACGTGAGGCACCTCCTGAAGCTAAGACAACAGCACGTGCGCTAAAAGTTTCAATCTTGTTTGATTTAAGATTTAACGCGTAAGCACCAACACAGCGCTGTTGCTGCAAAATCAAGTCAACTACATTGTAATATTCATAGACTGTTATATTCGGATGGTTTTTAACTAAAACCGTTAACGTCGTTTGCACTTCTTTGCCCGTAGCATCGGCAGCATGCAAGATTCGGCGATAAGAATGTCCGCCTTCCATCGTCAAGTGGTAATAGTTTTCATGCTCACTATCTAGTGTAAAATGCACGCCTTGATCAATCAACCATTCAACACATGATTTAGCATTCTCAACGGTAAAACGCACCGCTGCCTTATCACATAACCCATCACCAGCAATAAGCGTATCTTCAATATGTGCCTCTAATGAATCACCTTTGTCCATCACTGCGGCAATCCCACCTTGTGCATAAAGGCTAGAGCCTTCCCCCAAGGCAGATTTACACAATATCGCCACGTTACAGTCATCCGCTAAATTAAGTGCGGCTGTCAGTCCTGCGGTCCCTGCTCCGACAATTAATACATCTGTTTGTTCAAGCATGTTAAATCATTCGCTATTACGTCAAAACTTAAGCGATTATACGTGATTCTAAGCTCATGTGTTAATACATCCCGTTGTATAGGCTAAATTTAATGACTTAAGCATATCTCGATATGTATTGCCATCGAATCATATGATACACCTACCCGTAGTTCTACGATATCAGCACACCATATTTCTTTGTATCATAACAACAAAGCTAAAACAATATAGGAAATAGTTATGAAGTTTGGTGATATTATTAAAAGTGTCAATAAAGATGAATTAAAACCTGAGACACTTAATCAGTTGGGGCAGCGTTACTATGAAAAATATGACAATTTTTTTCAAGATTATCGCATAATCATTTCAACCTTGCAGATGAGCTGAAGAGTGTGTCAGAAAAAACGAGCACCAAGAATTGCTGTGACAAGTTAGTGGAGATAATGAATAATACAAAAAATACTAATGGTTGGTTATTTGAGAAATCTCTTGAAATTTTCAATAAAGTCTTGGGTGAAAATTTTCAGAGTCATGAAGTCTGCGGAGAAGTTATTATCAGTATTCCAAGGGATAAAATCATTAATGACATTAAAAAATCTATCGAAAAAAATATTAAGGAAATTGAACTTGAAGATATCAATACACTTCAAAACGACAGCCAAGACTTTAATTTGTCTAATAACTCCGGAGAATTTGAAAATAAAGTAATGGAAAAGGCTGCTTCTGGCAACTCTAATAAATACAACAAGTAGTCTGACACCCACCTTGCCGAACGTCTCGAGATACATTAATTTTCACGCGTAATCAACTCGGCATTAAAGCTTATATTTGAGTAATAAATATAAACGATCATTATTTTGGTGAATTCTCACCTAACTCAAAATATCTACTGGTACGTGTTTCTGGCATTTTATAAATCACTGCCAAAGTAATGATTGACGTAATAATCAAATAATAACAAGGCGCATAATGTGAGCCTGAAACATCTACCAACATTAATGAGATCATCGGTGTTGTGCCCGCAAATAAGGCATTACCTACATTATAAGCTGCCGACATCCCGCTATAGCGGCATTCCGTTGGAAAAAGCTCACTAATTGCCACTTGAAACGATGCTGTCATCGCTGCAACTAATAACGCAAAAATCGACTCAGCAATTAATATCTGAACAATGCCACCGTAATTAAGCCAAATAAACATGGGATAAGCGAGAATTAACAATAAGAATATCGGGACGTTTAGCATTACTTTGCGCCCCCACAAATCGGCAAACCAGCCAAACAATGGCGAGAACACAGCATAGACAACAGATATAACAACAGTAATCCACATCACAATACTGACATCTAAATGACGGGTTGCGATAAAGTTATTCGGCAAAAAAGTCGCCATCATATAATAAGCAATACCAATATAACCGGTTAACACAAACACCCATACAAGCGGCATTTTGGGACCCTTTAGCGCCGTCATTAATGGATTTTTCAAGGCTTTCTTTGACTTCTTGACCTCTTCAAAAAACGGCGACTCACGTACTGAATGCTGTAAAAACATTGATATTAAAGCAAAAATAAACCCAATAAAAAATGCCACACGCCATCCATATTCAAGCATTTGCGCTTTGCTAAAAACTGTAGCTAACACACCAACCACTACCGCACTTAGAATCGTACCAACTTGTGATGACATCGCTGCTAAAGCTGTTGCAAATCCACGATATTGCTTTGGCGCACTTTCAGCGAGCATAATGAGAACACCAGTATACTCACCACCAACCGAAAAACCCTGAATCATGCGCGCTAAAATCAAAATAACTACCGCCCAAATACCGAAGCTATTATACGTTGGCATAATGGTCATAATAAACATTGGAATACACATAAGGCCAATACTAAGTGTGATCGCATAGCGTCGCCCTAGTCGATCACCAATAGAACCTAAGACAAAACCGCCTAATGGACGCATAAAGTAACTCGCGGCAAAGATACCAAAAACAGTAATCAAGCCGACAGTTCTATTTTCATCGGGAAAGAATAAAATACTTAAGTAAGTTGCCAGATAACCATATAAACTAAATTCAAACCACTCTAAGGCTGCACCCAAGGTTGTAATCGCAACCGTTTTCTTGGTACTTGCTTGCTTTATCTTTTCCATCTATTTTGCTGTCCCGTTAATTTATCCTATCCCGTGCTGAGTCTAACAAACTTCTAAAGATTAATTAACGGATTTCCTATTCTTTATTTCGGCTTAAGTACTGCACTCGGCGCTTAAGCACAACAAATTCCTTTTCTGGCGTTAAAATACGATCAAATTGTGCTTTAGTTTTCAGACACACGGCTTCATCTAATTCAATCAGTAAGTCGTTTACACTTTGCAATTTAATTTGCAACTCACATACTTTCTCTAGGTAGTAGAGTAAGTAAAGCGCCTCATAGATCGTTTTACCAGTTGTTAATAAGCCATGATTACGTAAAATCATGACTTTTTTATCCTTCAAACTTTGAACAATCTCATGCCCTTCATTTGCTAATGCAAGACCATTGTAATCATGATAAGCAATATCATTATAAAAGCGTAACGCTTGTTGATTACAAAACAGTAACCCTGATTTCAGCGACGAGACCGCAACACCATAGGTGCTGTGGGTATGCATCGCACTATGAATAGTGCTGCTTGCTTTATAAATCTCAGCATGAATATTAAATGCTTGCGGCATGACCGTATAACCATCTTGTGATAATACTTTGCCACTTAGATCAACTTTAACGAGGTTTCCTGCGTTGACTTCTTCAAAAGGAACATTATGTGGCGTAATCAATACCTCATTTGATTGTGGTATACGCACACTTAGATGCGTTGCCAATAAATCATCCCAACCATAGTGGTAGACAATATGGTGGCTTACCGCGAGATCCTTACGCAGTTGTCGCTCTAAATCAGTCATTTTAAAACGTTATCCTTATTGTTCTAAGCTCATCAATGAGGCATTACCACCTGATGCGGTAGTATCAATGCTAATCGTGCGCTCAACAGCCAAGCGATGTAAGTAAAAAGGGCCTCCTGCTTTAGGTCCTGTACCAGATAAACCCTGCCCACCAAAAGGTTGCACACCAACAACTGCACCAACAATATTACGATTAACATAAATATTGCCAACACGAATATGCTTTTTAAAGAAATTAACGGTTTCCTCAATACGACTATGCACACCAAACGTTAAACCATAACCAGTTGAGTTAATATCTTTAACGACCTTTTCAAGATCAGTCGCTTTAAAGCGCACAATATGAAGAACCGGACCAAATACTTCACGCTTAAGCGCATGGATACTATCGATCTCAAATACTACAGGGTAAATATAATTCCCTTTCTCAAGCGCCTTATCTTGACTAACTTCATGCACAAGCTTTGCTGATTGGCGCATATTATCGATATGTGCTTTTAGATTAGCTTGAGCTTCCTGATCAATCACAGGACCAACATCAGTTTCAATAAACGCTGGATCATGAACCTTTAATTCATCCATAGCACCCTTAAGCATAGTGATGACATTATCCGCAATATCTTCTTGTAGATATAAAACGCGCAAAGCAGAACAGCGTTGTCCAGCACTATCAAAAGCCGAGGATATCACATCACGCACTACCTGTTCAGGTAAGGATGATGAGTCAACAACCATCACGTTTTGCCCACCTGTTTCAGCAACAAATGGTACAATTGCACCCTCTTTGGCTGATAGCGTTTGCTGAATGATTTTGGCCACTTCAGTGGATCCTGTAAAGATCACACCCGCAACACGTGGATCTTGCGTTAAGGTACTACCGACTTCTTCACCTGTACCTGGCACAAATTGTAATACCTCTTCAGGAATACCTGCTTGATGCAGCAATTTAATCGCTTCATAGGCAATAATAGGTGTTTGCTCAGCAGGTTTAGCAACCACTGTATTTCCAGCAGCTAAGGCGGCTGTTACCTCACCTAAGAAAATGGCCAATGGAAAGTTCCACGGACTGATACATACTACAGCACCGCGACCATGTAAGCTAATTTGATTAAGCTCACCTGTAGGGCCAGGCAACGTTTTAGGTGCTGAGAATTCAGCACGCGCTTGTGCGGCATAATAACGACAAAAATCAACCGCTTCACGAATCTCATTAACCGCATTTGCCAAGGTTTTACCTGCTTCACGTACCGCAATTGCCATAAATTTTGGCATATTTTCTTCTAATAAATCCGCACACTTATCCAAAGCGTCAGCACGTTTTTCAGCTTCAATCAGACTCCAAGCGTCAAATGCATTATGTGCAACTTCCATTGCTTTTTCAGCCATTGCCTTATCGGCATGATAAACTTTGCCAAATATTTGATTATTTGCTGGGTTAAAAATATTTTCCGCAGTAAGCTTTGAAGTATCAACACCTTTTATTAACGGCTTAGCAATATAATCATCACGATCAAATTGACTCATTTGTAATGCCAATTTTTCTAATGTGCGTGTGTCATTTAAGTTATAACTTTTTGAATTCATTCTTTCTTCTCCAAACATATTCACAGGTAACGCAATTTGCGGATGCGCCTTAAAGCCTAGACGCTTTGCTTTTTCAACAGGGTCTTCAACCAAACTTTCAATCGGTGTCTGCTCATCGACGATACGATGGACAAACGATGAGTTGGCACCATTCTCCAATAATCGTCTAACCAAGTAAGGTAGCAGATGTTTATACGTCCCCACTGGCGCGTAAATACGACATGGGATATTATAATTACCCTCACCAACAACGTGATCATATAGTGCATCACCCATGCCATGTAAACACTGGAACTCATAATCACGATAATCTCCTGCTAATTGCATAACCAGTGCTGTTGTATAGGCATTATGCGTTGCAAACTGTGGGTAAATATGTTTGCTATTGGCAAAGAGTTTTTTAATACAAGCCTGATACGAGACATCGGTATAACATTTTTGCGTAAATACAGGATAACCCTCGAGTCCCTCAACTTGCGCATGTTTAATCTCAGAATCCCAATAAGCTCCTTTGACTAAACGAATCATAAAACGATGTCCTGTGCGCTCAGCCAAGTCAATCAAATAATCAAGTACAAAGCTAGCACGTTTTTGATACGCTTGAACAACAATACCAATACCTTCAAAACCTTGCAAAGATGTCTCATGCGCTAAACGACTCACCAATTCAAGAGACAACTCTAAGCGCTCAGTTTCTTCAGCATCGATATTTAAACCAATATTATAACTTTGTGCTAACTCAACTAATTTTAACAATTTAGGATACATCACAGCATGCACACGATCTGCTTGTGACACTTCATAACGTGGATGCAAGGCAGATAATTTAACTGAAATCCCAGGGTTTGTGCGCACACTGTTTTTGGTAGCTGAAAATCCAATGGCATCAATCGCCTGACGATATTCATTATAGTAATATTCAGCATCGGCTTTCGTCGTTGCCGCCTCACCTAACATATCATACGAATAGGTAAAGCCCATCGCTTCTTTTTCTTGGGCGCGCTTTAGCGCTTTATCAATCGTTTCACCCATGACATATTGCTGACCAAGAACTTTCATTGCATGCATTACCGCACGACGCACAACCGGACGTGAGCGCTTATCTAAGAAACCTTTTAGTACGCCTTTGAACTTATTCTGATATTGATCTGGCTTTAATATTTTACCGGTTAACATCAAACACCACGTCGCGGCATTCACAAATAGATACTCACTATCGCCAACATGCTCATGCCAATTAGCACTCGTTAGTTTATCTTTAATGAGCTTATCTGCCGTGTGCTTATCTGGAACACGCAATAAGGCTTCTGCCAAACACATCAGTACAATCCCTTCATCACTTGAAAGATCATACTTTGTCATAAAAGCATCTAATCCGCTCTTACTCAAACGTGTTTCACGTACACTTGCTACCAAACCACTGGCAATATCCTGCACAGATAAACGCTCTTTATCTGTGAGTGCCGCTTGCTTGGCAAGCTTCTCTACAATCATCTGCTCATCACACAGCCAGTGCTTTGATACCTCTTGCATCAAGCTGGATTGATCAAATTTATTATTTCTATCTAAAATCATCGTTAATTCCTGAGAAGACAAATTTATATTACTTGCTTGCTGTTGAGCTGTTTGTTTTTTAACGGTTAAAATCTTATCAACCATCACTTGATGTGCTTCATCTGCTGGTTTTGATTTAATAAACCAGTTAAAAAGATCCTGATCCTCACATTTAAGCAATGCATGAAATGCCTCTTTTTCAGCTTGAGCTGCTGCCAAATAAGCAAACTCAATATATGGCGAAAGAATAAGGTCTAATTCGAGCATACCCCTTCTTGCCGCCCAGCGTAGGCGCGACAAAACCTCTTGATCTGTCGCATTCTCATTTTCGTTTTCAACAATCATCGTTCACCCCTTAGCCACGACATAAAGACTCTCGGCATGGTAGCATAAAAAATAAAAAAAACGTAAAGAAAACTAGCGATTCAAAATGCTTGTAATTTTTATCAAACTTTGACACTGTCCATTTATCAAAGCCATGCTATTATTGTTATAGAATTTGCTAAGCCTCATCTAAGGATAGAAGGAAATAAATGAGTATATTTAATCTTATTGAATTACATACCTTTTTAATTATATGTGAAATTTTAATTTTAATCGTTGTCGTGCGCATGGTTGCGGAGAAACAAAAACCAACCAGCATGATGGCATGGCTTCTTGCCATTATCTTAATACCCTATGTTGCCGTGCCTTTTTATTTTATTTTTGGCATTCGCAAACGTAAGCGCAAACGCCACAAACATGAATTTAATTTACGTAAAATTGATCATGTCGACACTTATAATCCACACCCCATTCGTACAGTATTGATCAATCAGGATATCCCAGCACCTACCAGCAACAATCACTTTGAGCTTTATCTTGATGGCATTCATGCCTATGAGGCACTTATTAATCAAATTCATAAAGCCAAAACAAGTATCTATATCAGCACTTATGTCTTTCAAAATGATCACGTAACCTTAAGACTTCTTGCGGCATTGACTGAAAAAGCTAAGCAAGGTGTTACCGTGAAACTCTTAATCGACTCTCTAGGCTCTTATCGGGTATACTTCAATCAGCGTATTTTTAAACGTTTGCGTAAAGCGGGGGGCAAAGTGTGTTTCTTCATGCCAATTATTCAAATGCCTTTTCGTAATTATATCAACTTTAGAAACCATCGAAAAATCTATCTATTTGATAATTATACTGTGCTCACTGGAGGGATGAATTTAGGAGATGAGTACATGGGACCCACTCTTTGCAATAAGCGCTGGGATGACATCTTGTTTAAAATACAAGGGCATGCAGTTTGCCACTTTCATAACATCTTTGCTTCCGACTGGGAGTATTCAGCAAAAGAACATCTTGATCCAATGAAAGAGGTTTGCTTGAAAAAAGACTATGGACAAAACTTAATTCAAGTGGCTCCTTCAGGGCCTGATATCCCTAATGATGCTTTATATGATTCACTTATTGCCGGCATTTATGCCGCACAAACACGGATCTGGATTGTGACCCCTTATTTTGTACCCTCTGATTCGTTGCTTGAAGCATTACAAATTGCTTATCATCGCGGCGTTGATGTCAAACTTATCACACCCAAAGTATCTAACCATTTAATTGCCGATTTAGCGCGTAGTAACTTTATGCGTCAACTTGCTAAAACCGGTATTGAAATCGCTCTATTTGACAAGAAAATGATTCATGCAAAAGCCGTTTTATTTGATGATAAAGCAGTTATGCTTGGTTCCGTAAATCTCGATAATAGAAGCTTATTTTTAAATTATGAAGTCGTGACCTATGCTTATGAAGCGCCCATTATCAAACAAATTGATCAATGGATGAGTGAGTTTTTAAAAGATGCTGACAAGACATTGCCAGCACCATCAAAAGCACGTAAGTTAGGGGAAAGTATGGTTAAAGTTTTATCCCCTTTATTATAATTATGTTTAAACCACCACAAATTACCCTAAGCTGTGAAAATCAGGTTAAATCTCCCTTCACGCCTGATTTTTTTAGTATCTTGAGCTGGAATATCTATAAAATTAATCATAAGGATCCCTTTGAGTTCCAACACTTTATCAAAAGCTTACAACAAGCATATAATCTTCACTTTTATTGCTTACAAGAGGCAAAACACACTGATAGCACGAGTTTCCCATTAGATGGATTTTGTCTACATTTTGCACCCAACTTACAGCTTAAATCACACGCCTATGGTGTGATGACGGCAAGCAGTGTTATGAGCCATAAAGCACAGCAAATCTTATCTAAAAAAACAGAAGTTCTCTTTAAAACACACAAGTCAAGCCTTGCCAATCACTATGTTTTTGCTGACAACACGCCACTGATCATCATTAATGTACATGCGATTAATTTTAATAATTCACGTATTTATGCAGAAGAAATTCTGCAATTGCATGACTATCTTGCCGAGTATCAAGACGCTGCCGTTATTATTGCCGGTGATTTTAATAGTTGGAATAAAAAGCGTAATTCACTCATTCATGAATTTTGCGATGCGCTGAACTTAACACAAGCACAATTTGAAGAAGATAAACATATCAAGCGCTTTGCCAAACATCCGCTTGACCTTGTGATGTATCGTAATCTTAATTGCCAATACGCCACGGCAATCGAGAGCCGTAAAATCTCAGACCATAATCCATTATTACTTAAATTTAGCCGAGGTTAAGGGCTATAATGACGCCAACTATGCATACGCTGTGTTCCAGAATAAGCTTTGTCACCTCTCCTATGTAATGCCATTTTATTGTACTGATTGCATCCCAATTACACCATATGGCATTGGTACATCCTGAACCTCAATCCCAGTAGGATCACTCGCAGTTTTCAAAAGTGTCTGCTGTGTCGCAGGGTCATACGTTAAGTAGACGCCATCTGTAGACGTTAAATTTATAGTCGCAAACTCCTTATTAACACCTAGCGCAATGAAATGGGCATAACCCACAGGCGGAGGTGTCAGATTGTTCTCCGTAATAACGACCATAAAACCTTTAAAAGGCAGAACTTGTTTAATCGTTTGATCGCTAAAAGGCGCTGTTTCCGTTCTCAAAAAGGTAAGTTGCGGTGTTGCTGGTGTGTATCTATATAAATCGATTGAAGATGCATATGGCAACACTAAGAAATCTTCTGTTGCACTGTCAGGAATAATTTGTGGTGGATAAACTAGATTAGTTGCAGGTGTTAACGAAAGTACCTCTGTTGCAGTTGATAATGAGATTGACTGACTATTTAACGATAAAGAAACAATACTGGCTAAGCCAACATTTGTCGATAGAAAAATTAATGCTTTTGTTGTACTTTGATTACTTTGCAAATCAATTGGTAAAATATAGCTATTGGTAATATTGGCTATCTGCACCAAATTAGAGCCTGTTGAGATTTCTGTGCCTACATTATTATAAAGCCACGCTTGGATCCAATTAGATGTATCCTTAGTAATTGCAAGCGCGTATATATCATTATAGTCATTCACTAACTTCATATTAATCAACGTCTTATCAACTGGCAATAACGCACTATACCCAAAGGATAACGTTATAACACATAGGCTCAATAGTCGAGGTATTCTTTTCATTAATATGGTTACCATAAACATCTCCTTTAAACTACTGTGCAACTTTCCAATTATTGCCTGGTGGCGGTCTATTCGGTGCAATAGAGCTATTATAATTCACATCAGCAATATATTGCTTATCAGGCCCTGATGGGTCTGGATAACTGACTCGATCATCTTTATAATAGCGCACTTGAGTATTATAAGCAGGCGCTGTATTTTCAGGAATAATGATACGCCAGCGACTGTTGTTGTTTTGGTATGGGTTATTACGTGTTGTTGAGATATTAACAAATACTTGATTATAATAACTGATTTGTAATCCTTTGGTGTAGACCACTCTTGAGTCATATGCTAAAGGAAAGCTATCTTGTGGCACCACACGCCAATGTCCATTCTGCTCAAAAGACGTTCTATTTGATGAACTTCTTCTTATATTAACAAATGTAAAAAAAACTACCTTCATCTTCGTATGTAACCATATCTCCAGGGTTATAGACTTGGCGCTGCCATCCATCTACATTATCAAGTTTCGCAACTGCCCAACGACTACTTGGTGGAGCATTTGTACTAGTGGTAGTATTGCTAACTGCAACATATTGCACGCCATTTTGGGTAATGATATCTCCTTTATAATATTTCACATCGGTATTCCAGTTAGGATATGTGCCACCCGGAATCACCAAACGCTAATCATTTGGTCTGCTATAAGGATCTCTATTATTACCACTATTAACAGCCGAAGTTGAAACAAATACTTGCCCATCAAAGGTAACGTAACTTCCCTTTGGATATTGCTTACCTGAATCATAATCAGGATGTGGATTATCCTCCTGCCCTAATACATTCTGCCATGTTAAGGATGAGAAATCAGATGGTGAGGTTTTAAGTGTATTTAGGGTAATGCTTGTATGCCAAGCATTAACAGTGGAAGTATCATATAACAATAAATTCCAATACCATACACCAGCATCTAAATGCCAACCTTGCTCCAACCTATATGTACCATTATCTTCAAACTTTAATGAGTAACTTCCCCCTGCAGCCGGGTTAATCACTAGCTCTTTCCCTGTTGTTGCGACGGTTCCTGAGTTATCAACATCAACAGTTCCAAAAAAACCTGCTTGCCCATCACTTAACCCACCTGTTCCTGAGATTTGTTGTGCGCTATTAAGATTAGTTAAAATAACCGTTGGGATATTAATATTTTGCGTCGTTTGCGGTGTTAAATCATTCTCTTGACGATATTGACTTGGCGCATTAACAACTGCCACATAATCCGCTTGATGCCCTGTTTGCGCAGAAACCTCCATAGTCACATGATATTGCAATACAGCAGAGGCATTGTTTAATGCAACATTATCTGGAAACACTGCATCATTTAAATCTGAATTCACGGTATTCGTTACCGTGATACTTGAACTGCCTGAGCTATAGCTTTTAATGCTTGAAAAGACTGGTGTATTAGTATAAACATAATCATTCGCTTCCAAGGTTTCTTTTAGCGACAAAAAAGCGCTATTACGTGAATTGTTATAGTTTTCAATAGCTTGATTTTGAACAACATTAGTTTTCAGCATATATAAAATTGAGCCAGACAGTATTGAAACTACTGCGACAATAATTAATGCAATAAGTAATACGCCGCCGCGTTGATTATTATATTTTCTTTTATACATAGCCAACTCACCAAAACAATCCATATCACACCAAGTATAGATCAGTTGTTATTGGTTTTCCTTGTAATTTTAGAAAAAATATCCATCACATAATGACCACCATGGAAGATTTTACTATAAATCATATATCACAAAGCAAAAAGGCACCGTTAGGTGCCTTTTTAATTAGTATTGTTTTGCGATGTCTCATCGTCTTTTAATGTCGAATAATTTGGCGGTGTCCTACTTAACTTCAGGCTTCCTGCCTTACGCCATTACATGGTCAATGTCATGCTTCCATTGATCAAATTTGTTCCCAACAAATTTGTCACATAGCAATGGTAAGACGGAAAAACCAAATAGCGCCAGCTATTTGCCGTCGAACGCCACTTGTAACGGATTAGCAAGTGGCTGATTTGAAAAAATACAGGACGTATTTTTGATAAATACACTATCATCGGCGTTATTCAGTTTCACTTCGTCAGTTCGGAATGGGTTAAAAGCACTGCTTTTAACGACTTTGAAGCCAGCGGATATTTTCTCCCGAGCGTTAATTCAAAGTCTGGAATGATCACCATGGAAGGTTTTACTATAGATCGTATATCACAAAGCAAAAAGGCTCTCTAAGGAGCCTTTTGAATTGGTATTGTTTTGCGATGTACCATCGTCTTTTAACGTCGAATAATTTGGCGGTGTCCTACTTTCACATGGCGAATGCCACACTATCATCGGCGTTATTCAGTTTCACTTCTGAGTTCGGAATGGAGTCAGGTGGTACCCAAACACTATTACCGCCAAAATCTTAAGCTTCTTTAGAAAGCTCTAACAATCTATCATAGAGTAATAACCAAGTCTCTCGGGCAATTAGTACTGGTTAGCTTCATACATTACT
>NZ_JBXTEF010000109.1:0-28440 GCF_057495195.1 Cysteiniphilum sp.
ATAGCTAATTGTAGTTACGCACTTTGCGATTTTTTTAAGACTACCCCGTCTGCTTCGCATCCACCCCTTCGCTAACGAAGGGGAATCTGTGATTTGGACTATTTAATTCCCCTTCACTTGTGAAGGGGTGCCGAGCTTGCGAGGTGGGGTAGTTGAGCAAAAGTGCGTGACTCTAGTAACTAAATAGTCGCAGCATCTAAAAACACCTACCGTACCCTGAGCGAAGTCGAAGCGCTGCAATGAGTATCAGTCGAAGAGGGTATCTCTAAAATCACATATTAACAAAAGCTTAAATAGGTGCGTATTTCTGTAAAATTAAGCGCAGGTAGCATCATCACTAAATAGTTGATTTTTTATAATGAATTCTGCCGAATAATATTTATATAATGAAACCTCATGCTAATTTTTGAAGGTGAGTTATTGATGGAATATATCGTACATAAATTTGGTGGTAGTAGTCTTGCAGACGTGGTAAAAATTGAGCGTGTAGTTAATATTATTGGCACGATGCCGCAATCAGTCGTTGTTTCTGCAAGTGGCAAAACCACGAGTTTACTAAAAAAGTCCATTGAACTTGCCGTAGAGAATAAAGACAGCAGTAAAGTGATTGCGCAACTTACTGAACATCACCTATCTCTGATTAGCGCATTATGTCCTGAAGATGAAACGCTTAAGAATACCTTTGAGAGTGATGTTACACATTTAAAGCAAATGCTCACGACAATTGCATTAAGTGGCATTTGTGGTGATGCATTGGAGTATTTTATTTTAGGGTTTGGCGAGCTGTGGTCGGCACAAATTTTAACAGGCGCGTTACAGTATAGAGATATTCACGCTGAGTTTATTGATGCATCGAAAGTGCTATTTATTGATGATAACCATAAACCGGTGAGTGTTGATTGGCAAAGAAGTCAGCAAGCAGTTGATCAGAAATTTAATGATCGCAAACATAAAGTGTATATCATTACTGGGTTTATTGCGCAAAACCAAGAAGGTGTGCGTAGTATTTTAGGCATGAACTGTAGTGATTACTCTTCAGCTATTTTTGCTAAGCTTTTACAGGCTAGCAAATTATTGATCTGGACGGATGTTGCTGGTGTTTATAGTGCGAATCCACAGGTGGTTAAAACTGCCCGTCAATTGAAACAGTTATCCTATAAAGAGGCGTTAGAGCTTGCCTATTTTGGTGCTTCAGTGGTTCATCCATTAACGATTAATCCAATGATGGAAATTGGGATTCCAATTGAGATAAAAAGTAGTTACGAACCACAAAAACAAGGCACGGAAATTATTCGCGCACTGGATAAGAGCAACCTTGAGCAATACCTTATCAAAGGCTTAACGAGTATCTCAAATGTTGCCTTGATGCGTGTACAGGGTGCGGGTATTATTGGTGTTTCGGGAATGGCGGCCAAAGTCTTTAGTGTGCTTGAGCAATCGCAGGTTTCAGTAATGATGATCTCGCAATCAAGCTCGGAGTATTCGATCTGTTTTGCGATTGAAGCAAAGCTTGCCAAACGTGCGACTAAAGCACTTGAGCGTCATTTTAAGGCGGAAATTGAGCGCGGTGATATCGAGCATATTTATTGTGAGACGGGTTATGCTATGATTACGGCAGTTGGTGATGGGCTAAGAGCGCAACCTGGTGCTTTAGCGCGTGTGATTAAACCACTAGCAGATGCTAGGATTAATATTCATGCGATTACCCAAGGCTCATCTGAGCGCAGTATTACGGTCACGGTTAAAAAAGAAGACGAAGATCTAGCACTTAATTTAATTCATCAACAAGCAAAAAATCCACCTGTACGAGAAATAGTGATTGCACTGATTGGTGTCGGTGGCATCGGTGCTGAGCTTATCAATCAGCTAAAACAACAGCAACAAGTCTTGCATCAGCAGAATATTAATTTGCGTTTGGTTGCGATAATGAGCTCAACTAAGTTATTGTGTGGCGATGACCTTCTGTTAGAGAGTGAGCTGAACCACCAATTAAAAACAAGTGATTGTAAAGCCGATATAAATGCGCTGGCAAAATATTTACAATCCATTTCATGTGCGCATAAGGTGCTTGTCGATGCAACGGCAAGTGTTGATATTGCTCGAGTCTATGTTGATTTCTTAGAACAAGGTATTCATGTGGTGACACCCAATAAATATGCTAATACGCAATCGATGGATTATTATCGTACGCTTCGGCAAGTGGCACGTAATCATAATGTTACATTTAAATATGAAACCAATGTCTGTGCGGGATTACCACTGATTAGCACCTTAGAAACATTGCAAAAAACGGGTGACAAAATCCATAAGATCCAAGGGGTTTTTTCAGGGACACTGAGTTTTATTTTTAATGAAGTCAATAAAGGTAAAAGCTTTGTTGAGAGTTTAATGCTCGCCTATGACAAGGGTTACACCGAGCCTGATCCACGTGAAGATTTATCCGGTATGGATGTCGCACGCAAAGTGGTGTGTTTAGCGCGTGAAATCGGCGTAAGTCTTGAATTAAGTGATGTTGAAGTGCAAAATTTAACACCCGAAAATTTAAGATCATGCTCAAAAGAGGAGTTTTTAAAGAAAATCAAAGCCCATGATAAGGAATTAACACAAAAGCTTAAAGTCTTGCAAGGGAAAGCTTCAGCACTTCATTTTGTGGGAGAAGTATCTGATATGGGTCAAGCAAAAGTATCTGTCGCACCATTGGCGCAAAATAGTCCATTTATTAGTCTCGATGGTGCCGATAATATGGTGCTTATTTATTCCAAGCGGTACGCGCATTCGCCAATGGTGATAAGAGGGGCAGGTGCTGGTGTTGAAGTGACTGCTGCGGGTGTTTTTGGTGATATATTGGCGATTTCTAATTAAGGCAAAATTGACAGGAATAGTGTTTAGTGAAAGCAAATAAAAACACCCCTCACCCGCACTGCAAATGCAGTGCGACCTCTCCCGCAAGGGGAGAGGTAAATGGTGGAAGGAAGCGCTGGAGGCTTTTGCTAGGAGTTAAGCCTAAGGTTGCTAACGCAATTAGCGTATTGGAAAACAACTTATCTCTCGCGTAAGTGTGGTAGGCAAATAGTGGGTGCGAGTTGTGGTGAGACTATTTTGGTTAGGAAAGAAATATAAAGTTGGCAATGTATCAGCATATTGGAAAATAATTTATCCCTCACGTAAGTGTGGGAGGTAGCTAGTGGAGTGAGTTATAGTGAGACTATTCTGGTTAGGAACTAAATATAAAACTCGTAATGCATTAGCGTGCTGGAAAATAACTTACCTCTCCCCTTGCGGGAGAGGTCGGCAGGCAAAGCCTGTCGGGTGAGGGGGAAATTGTGAATATTAAAATATTTCAAAAGCAGCTAAAAACAAATCAAACCAATGCTGAGCAAACACTTTGGTATTATTTAAGAAATCGTCATTTAGGAAACTATAAGTTTCGAAGACAAGTTATCATTAACTTGTATATTGTCGACTTTGTTTGTTTTGAAAAGAAGCTGATTGTTGAGTGTGATGGAGGTCAGCATAATGATATGGAGAAAAAGGCTTTGGATGAGGTAAGAACGCAGAACCTAGTGAGTAAAGGATATAAAATATTACGCTTTTGGAATCATGATATTTTGGAAAAAACAGAAGATGTGCTGAATAATATTTATAAGGAGTTGCAGAAGTGATGGATGAAAACACCCCTCACCCGCACTGCAAATGCAGTGCGACCTCTCCCGCAAGGGGAGAGGTAAATGGTGGAAGGAAGCTTGAGAGGCTATTTTTGTTAGGGGTTAAACCTAAGATTGCTAACGCAATTATCGTATTGGAAAATAACTTACCTCTCCCCTTGCGGGAGAGGTCGGCAGGCAAAGCCTGACGGGTGAGGGGAAATGATGCGTTTAGAGGTCAAGGACTTAATCAATGGATAAAATGATAGAAAAAATAAAGAAAATAAAAATAAATGAAAAAATAGTCAAAGTAACTGCATTTGCACCAGCGACAAGTGCAAACTTTGCGGTAGGATTTGATCTCATGGGCTTTGCGTTATCGGGTGTCGGTGACACCGTGCATTTACAAAAGCGTGATGATAAGCAATTAGTTATTAAACGAATCTGTGGGCTATTAACAGATAAAGAGTTAAGTGTAGATGTTGATAAAAATGTCTGTGGTTCGGTGATAAAGAAATTTTTGCAAGATCATAAACTTGAATTGGGTTTAGATATTACCATTGAAAAAGGCATTCCCTTAGGTTCTGGCATTGGTGGTTCAGCCGCATCTTCAGTTGCGGCAATACTTGCAGTTAATGAGTTCTTAGTAGAGCCTTTAGCAAAAGAGCGGTTAGTTGATTATGCCATTTATGGTGAAAGCCTTATTTCAGGTGGTGTTTATCATGGTGATAATGCCGTGCCTGCAATGTTTGGTGGCTTGGTATTGTTGCAAGACTCCAAGCCATGTGAGTTTATTCAACTGCCGAGTTTAGACTTATATGCCAGTGTGGTTGTGCCTGATCTAAAAATCGAAACCAAAGAGGCGCGAAAGTTGATTGATGTGCCTTTTACAATCAAAGAGTTTGTCGCGCAAAGTGCCAAAACTGCAGCGATAATTAGTGCGCTGTATGAAGGTGATCTTGTACGTTTTAAAAAACATTATGCTGATGTATTAGTTGAGCCAAAACGCAAAGTACTTATTAAGGGTTTTGATCAGGCAAAGCAAAAAGCAATTGAACTTGGCGCACTTGGGTTTGGTATCTCGGGTTCTGGTCCTGCTGTATTTGCCTTAGGTCATAATGAAAATAATGCAGAAATGATTGCAAATGAATTAGTTGAAATCTTTGCTAAAGAAGGATTGTCAGCGCAGAAACATGTTACAAGCTTATCCGCAAAAGGTGGGCAGATTATCGCAAAGGAGGAAGTATGAAGTTTATCAGTACCAGAGGTGATGCAAAAGCTGTATCAATATCAAATGCATTACAAAATGGCTTAGCAGAAGATGGTGGGCTTTATGTCCCTGAGTTTTTTCCATTGTTTGATTGGCGGGCTTTAGATAGTGCAATGAGTTATCCTGATTTTGCAACACAGCTTCTAGCCCCATTTTTTAAAGGTGATGCGCTTGAAAGTCAATTAAGCACAATATGTCATGAGAGTTTTAGCTTTCCCTTACCATTGGTCAATGTTGATCAGAAAATATCAGTGCTTGAGCTCTTTCATGGTGCGACTTTATCATTTAAAGACTTTGGCGCGAGATTTCTAGCCAATGCCTTAAGTCATATTGAAACTGATAAAAAGTTTACGATTATGGTCGCAACATCAGGTGATACAGGCTCTGCCGTTGCCGCAGCTTTTTATCAAAAGCAAAATATCAATGTCATGGTGCTTTTCCCCAAGGGTAAAATCTCAATGCGTCAGCAAAAGCAGATTACTTGCTGGCAAGACAATGTTTGCGCGGTTGAAGTCGATGGCACATTTGATGATTGCCAAGCATTGGTTAAAGGTGCATTTGCCGATAACTGGTGGCAGAATAATACGTATTTAAATACATCCAACAGCATTAATATCGGGCGATTATTGCCGCAGACAACCTATTACGCCTATATTGCTTGGCAGTATTTCTTAAAGCATGGCAAAAAGGCAAATTTCATCGTGCCATCAGGTAATATTGGCAATGTTTGTGCCTGCTTTTGGGCAAAAAAAATGGGCCTGCCAATTGGTGATATTGTCATTGCACAAAATGAAAATAATGTCATTGGGCAGTTTTTGGCACATAAAGCATTGCCTGATAAAGCAAGTATCGAAACACTGGCTAATGCGATGGATGTCGGTAAGCCAAGTAACTTTGAGCGTCTTTATGCACTTTTCCCTGATTTTGAAGCTTTTGCTCGTGAGGTAAAAGCTTTTAAAGCAGATGATAGTGACATTAAAAAAATGATTGCTAAGATAAAGAATGATCATGATATGCTTATTTGTACGCATACGGCAACTGCATTCTTTGCGCGTGAGTCTCTGCCAGAAGATACGCATTATATCGTTGTCGCAACTGCCCATCCGGCAAAGTTTGAAGAAGTGATCGAACCGATTGTTAAAGAGAAAATTAAAGTGCCCGGGCACTTAAAAAATTTACTTGAAAAGAAACAACAAAGTATTGAAATTGATGCTAATCTTAATGCATTAACAGCAAGTTATCAGGCGTATTTTAGTTAGTCCTTTTTGCCAAAAATAAAAAACGTAGTGGCAACTGGTAAGTTCTGTTCAAAGACAGAAATACTGTAAAATGATTTGCAAGCGGTATATACTCTGCACAGATTAATAGAAAATTGCCGATGATGAGGTGACATTAATGTCAATATTGTTAGGGATAATTGTCCTGTTTGTTATAGTTATTTTGGGTTCATTGTATGTTTGGCCAAATAAAACCTTAATTGCTGTTATGCAGTTAAAAGAGCGCCAGCGTTATATGTGTAACTTTCACCATGTCAACTATGTGCCAAATTTCAAACCAGCAGTGGTCATTAGCAATAATGTTAATTTATTTCTAGCAGTTTTATTGCAACGAATTGCGCGACAAGCAGTGACGGTAGTCATGGAATGTGAGAATCCACCATCAAAGTTAGTGGATTATTTGTTAAAAAGAACGGGTGTTACAATTATTTCACAATCCTTTTTGACCTCATGGAATAAAGAAGGGGTGCTATTGGTATCTCAAGAGCTATATAGTGATGTGACTAAACTTAATAATGAAATAATTCCTATGCAAGTTTGCGGCTTTGAATGTATTAAATATACCCGTGGGCGCAATGTACCACAGTGGTTGCATTTAAGCTTCTTTGAGCCAATTGGTATTGCACTAAATAAAAAGGAGTTGTCAGATCTTTTGGCAGAGAAAAATATTTATGCGTGGGAGCGTAATATTTCACTGATGCCATCAATTCCAGAGGTTTGGATTAAACAAGCGAAAGCACGTAAAGGTAAAAAGGTTATTGCTGATTCAACTGGTGTTGAGCTAAGCTCTGAGCGTTTGCTGGTTGCAACGCTTGCGCTGTCGAAATTACTTGAACCAATTTTACGTGAACAGGAGCGTGTTGGTATTTGTTTGCCTCCGAGTGTTGGTGGGGCGATGGCGATGATGAGTGGCTTTGTGCTTGGTAAAACCTTGGTTAATTTAAACTATACAGCGTCTAAATCAGCACTTGATGCAGCCATTTCTGAGTCCAATATCAAAACGATTATTACCTCAGGGCGCTTTATCGAGCAGTTAAAGAAAAAGGGATTTTTCTTAGAGGAGGTATTTAGTAATTCAAAGATCATATTGCTAGAGGATGTGCGCCAGCAATTGGATAAATTTACCTTATTAAAGACTTTATTGCATGTGAAATTGTCATCAGCTGAGCATTTAATTAGTCATTATGTCACACGTGTTGCAACCGATCATACGGCGGCAATTTTGTTTAGTAGTGGCAGTGAAGGCAAGCCTAAGGGTGTTGCGCTAAGTCACAAAAACATTTTAGGCAATGTCAAACAATCGATGATTATCTTGGGCGCTAAATCAGATGATTCTATTTTAAGTATTTTGCCAATCTTCCATGCATTTGGTTTGACAGCGACAACGATTTTACCTTTGCTTGAAGGGGTGTTTATGGTTTGTCATCCAGATCCTACCGATGCGGCGATGTTGGGTGAATTAGCAGATAAGTATAAACCCACGATTCTCTGTGGCACATCAACATTCTTTAGAATTTACTCAAAAGCACGTCAGTTGACGGCCGAGCAATTCTCATCATTAAACTTTGTTGTTGCAGGAGCTGAAAAGCTTTTGCCTGAAGTCAGAGCCATGTTTGAGAAGAAGTTTGACAAGATTATTTACGAAGGATATGGCACAACTGAGTTAAGTCCCGTGGCAAGTGTCAATCAACCAAATGAAGGCGATAAAACTAATAATAAGATTGGTACTGTCGGCAGTTCGGTGCCAGGTGGGCGCTTTATGATTATTGATCCTGAGTCAAAAGAGGAGTTGCCAATTGGTGAAGCTGGTATGATTACCTTTGGTGGAGTTAATGTCATGGAAGGCTACTTGCATAACCCACAAAAAACGGCAGAGGTTATTTTCAAGCGTCATCGCATTCGTTGGTATCAAACAGGTGACAAAGGAAAACTTGATGAAGAGGGCTATTTGACGATTTTGGATCGTTATTCACGTTTTGCTAAGCTTGGTGGCGAGATGGTTAGTTTGTCTGCAGTTGAAGAAGAAATTATGACATTATTAGGTGCGGATAATGAAGAGAATGAAATATTAGCTGTGGCTACACCTGATCAGAAAAAAGGAGAATGTATATCGCTTTTATATACCATGACAATGGACGCTAGCGATATTAAGCAACAAGTCAATGGCGCTAAGATAAATAACTTATTAAAGCCACAAAACTATTTCCAAGTTGATGCGATTCCAAAGTTAGGCTCAGGCAAAACTGACTTTAGTGCGGCAAAACACAAAGTATTAGAGCTATTAAGATAGTCTCAAAAATGGAGAGCCAATGAAAGCAAAAACACTGACTGTTGCATGGCTTATATGGTTGATTGCAGCAATATTCTATGCGTTGGACTATTTCCAGCATACCGCACCTAGTGTGCTATTGGCACCAATTGCACATTCACTTAACTTAGATATCAACCAAGTGGTTTCAGTGATGGCAATTTATTTCCCGATTTATGCGATTGCCCAAATTCCTGCGGGCCTTATGCTTGATCGCTTTGGTTGTAAATGGACATTATCATTATCTTGTCTTGTGATGAGTCTTGGGATCTTGGTATTTATCTGGGATCAATCGCTTAGCATGATGTGGATCGGACGGATATTGATAGCAATTGGCTCGGCATTTGCTTTTTTAGGTGCCCTTAAAGTCGCATCTGATGTGCTACCGAATAATGTTTTCCCGATTGCAGTTGGTTTAACGAATACGATTGGGGTGTTAGGTGGTATCTTTGGGCAGGTGCTATTGGCTTACTGGATTGAGAAGCTTACTTGGGAGGGTGCACTATGGTTGATTGGCTATATTGGTGTGATGTTTTCATTGGTGATTTATCTTTTTGTGCGACCACGTGAGTTTGTAACACATAAGGCAATCTCAAGAAAACTCTCAAAAGCGCATTTATACGTACTAAAGTCTAAAGATCTATGGTTAATCGCCATTTATGCCGGCATTATGGTTGGTACTGTAGTCAATGCTTTCTCAGAGCTTTATGATGTGGTGTTTTTACAATATACCTATCAGTTTGATGCAACGACTGCGGCGTCAATTAGTGCAATGATTTTTATTGGTATTGCCGTGGGCGGTCCCACGCATGGCATCGTTGCCCGTCTCACAAATTCAAAAAAAGCGTGGATGGTTATCACGAATGTCATGACGATTATTGTCTTTAGTCTGATTGTATTACTGCCTGATGTTTTTAGTATCAGCATGCTTTATGTGCTTTATTTTTTGCTTGGTTTTTTTGTCTCAAGCATGCTATTGGCTTTTGCTGTTGTCGATGATATTTTCCCCAGTAAAGTGCATGGTACTGTCCTAGCGGTGGTCAATATGACGATTGGCCTGTCAGCTGCCCTTTTCCAGCATTTGGTTGATTATGTTAGTATGTGGATCAATGGTGGCGATTTAAAGGAAATTCATAATCCAAGTGTTTTTACTGGTGCTTTTTTAGTGTTATTACTGCCGCTTTTCTTAAGTTTGATCCTGCTGGTATTGACCAATGTCAAAGCTGGATTTGTGATGTTCCCATTGAAAAAGTAAGCGATGATTATATTTCTTACGAGCTTTACTGCGTGAGCGTTGGGCTGAGCGTTAGTCGAAGCCATTTACTGCCACTAAATGTCCCTTCGACTTAGCTCAGGGAACGGTTATTACTCTTTGATGATAATCAAAGATAGCATTAATGCTCCATACTAAGCCCTGTATTAGCTGGCTTGCTTAGTAGCAAAATAAATGGAATTGAAATGGCGAGCAATAGATACGATAAATAAGCAACGTCATTAAAGGCAATAATGTTTGCCTGCGTGTTGATTGTTTGCGCGACAACGCCTAATGTCGTTGGGTCTTGTGCATGCCATCCGGTATTTTGTAACCAAGTTTGGTAATTTGGATTGGCAGGATTAATATGCTTTATCATATTATGCCAGGCGACTTGCGCTTGTTGGCTTAGTACGGTAATCATTACGGATGTGCCAACGGATGTGCCTAAATTTCTAAAAAAGCTAAACATACCACTGCCTTCGGCAAGATCTTGAGGTCGTAGGGTTTGCAAAGCCATTGTTGACACGGGCACAAAGAAAAAACCCATACCAATGCCTTGGATAATGCCAGGATAAGTTAAATTCCACTGATCACTCATTAGCGGAATCTGGCCATATAGATAGTTGCCATAAGCAGTAAAAATAATACCCAATAAAATGATAATGCGTAAATCAATGCGTTTAGCCAAAGGAGCGATTAACATCATCGCAGCAGCTGCGGCAATACCGCGCGGCATCATAAGCTCGCCCGAGAGTGCAGCTGAATAATGCATAAAGCCTTGCATAATAAGGGGTTGTACAGTCATAAGACCAAATATGCCTGCTGTATATAAGACTAATAAAATACAGGATGCAGCGTAATTACGATCTTTAAATAAATGAAGATTTAAAATATTCTTAGGATTAAACCATCCGCGAATAATGAAAATTAAACCAGTGACAACCCAGAATATTAGCATGGCAAGAATAAAGTGTGATGATAGCCAGCCATCATTATTACCGCGATCAAGAAAGATTTGTAAGGCGGCAATGGTTAATGCCATAAGCCCAAGTCCAATCCAGTCGATATTGAGCTTTTCGCGTTTTGTCTCACGAATAAACATAAATGCCATGACAATTGCAATAAGACATACAGGAACATTGATATAAAAAATCCAACGCCAGTTAATCCAGTCAGTAATATAGCCACCTAATGTTGGTCCTAATACAGGTGCTGCCATAATGCCAATGCCCCAGACTGCCATGGCTTTCACTTGCTCTTTAGGTGGAAAAGTATCGCGTAAGACATATTGTGATAAAGGCACTAAAGAGGCGCCAAAGATGCCTTGCATAATTCTGAAAAATACCATCTCGCCAAGAGAGCTTGATAACCCGCAGAGCATTGAGAAGATCAAAAATCCAATAATATTGATCAACAGCAGTCGTCGCCGCCCAATGGTGCGCACAAAAAAGCCGGTAAGAGGCATGCAAATCGCGGAGGATACGATATAAGAGGTCACAACCCATGAGATTTCTTCGGTACTTGCACCAAGAGAACCTGCCATATCTGGCAGGGCTACGTTAACAATGGTTGTATCAATAATCTCAATCATTGCCGCAAGCATCACGGTAATCGTAATTAACCATTTGGCTGTCGGAGAGATTGTTTGTTGTGTGGTTTGTGTCATTAGTATTAGCTTAAATCAAAAATCAGCCTTTATTGTAAAGTGCTTTATTCTTGTTGTATAGCATGATTGTATAGCACAGAGCGTGTTAATTAAAAAACAAAATTTGTTGAAATTAACGCTTGTAACAAGCATGTTTGCTTTTGTTTAAACAACTACTGACGTCTTTTTGAAAAATCCGCTATACTCTTCTGCAACAGGAAAAAAATATATAAAAAATGAAATATAAAATAATTGTTCTTTTAGCAGTTGTGGTTTTAAGTGGTTGTGCTACTCAGCAGAATAGAGACCCCTGGGAGGGTTATAACCGTGCTGTCTTTAAATTTAACCAAGTGACTTATGACTATGCACTAATTCCAATGGCAAAAGGTTATGATTATGTTGTGCCTGATCCTGTGCAACTTGGTATTGATAATGCTTACAATAATGTTCTAGAGCCTGGACGCATTGCAAATGACTTGTTGCAATGGAATTTGGACTATGTATGGCGTGATACCGCGCGCTTTGTTGCCAATACCATATTTGGTGTCTTTGGTTTATTTGATGTTGCGAAAAATATGGGGCTACCGCGTCGAGTGCAAAACTTTGGTTTCACTATGGCAAAATGGGGTTATCGTTATTCCCCTTATTTTGTTGTGCCAATTTTAGGACCTAATACCTTTGGTGGTTCTGCAGGTGATCTTTTTGATACTGTCTTTAACCCGCTAAGTTATAGCGCTGTGGCACCACCAATTGTAAGTTGGAGTGCTTATGGTGTGTATAAGGCCAATGAAGGTGTTCAATACCTATCTTTGTATGAGAAATTAATGAATAGCTCAATTGACCCGTATGTCGCAGCACGTAATGCTTATTTACAAAACTATGATTACAACTTGGATAAAACTTTGCAGATTAAAGCAAAAAGCAATGCAAAAACGCAACACTTTGATAGTGATGCAGAAGTTTTAGATATTCTTGATCAACCGAGTAACTAAATGATTTACTTAGCATCGCAATCACCAAGGCGGGCAGAATTACTGCGTCGTGAATCCATCGAATTTAGCCAGTTTGCTGTAGATATTGATGAATCCTCATTAGCTAATGAAAAGCCGTTGGTATATTTAGAGCGAGTTGTTAAGGCAAAGCTTAAGGCGGCGTTACAGATGAAGCGATTAGATCTACCTGTTTTAGTTGCTGATACCATTGTCGTCATTAATGAAGAAATATTGCAAAAACCGGTGAGTTTAAAGATCTTTTGTGAATATATGCATAAATTAAGTGGACGCTGGCATCAAGTGATTACTGGTTTTGCCGTCGGTGATGGCGAGTCAGTGTGTTATGAATATAGAATAACTGATGTGCTGTTTGCACAATTGACTGATGAAGAGATAAAAGCCTATTGGCAGACGAATGAACCTCAGGATAAAGCTGGTGGTTACGCCATTCAAGGGATAGGTCAGCGCTTTGTCAAAGAGATAAAAGGTGACTTTGATAACGTGGTTGGCTTGCCAGTTAAAGAGATTAAAAAAGTCTTAGCCAAATTTACATTTCCGCATACAAAGTAATGGATTATTGATAACAACACTCGTAAACTGTTGCCCATTATTGATAAATGATCATTCTAAATTTTATGGCAATTGAAAAATTTGAAGCAGAGTTGGTTGAATCAAAGCAGATTGCACCTAATGTTAAGCACTTAACGTTTAAAAAAGCAGATAGCAGTGCATTTAACTTTGTTCCTGGGCAGTTTATTACCTTCTTATTTGATCATGAAGATGGCAAAGTAAGGCGCCGTAGTTACAGTGTGGCAAGCATTCCTAAGGATACAGATTTGATTGAAATCGCCATCTCTTATGTTGATGGCGGAATTGCCTCTGAGCATTTGTTTAATATGAAAATAGGTGATAAGTTCAATGCCATGGGGCCTGCTGGGCGCCTAGTGTTAAAAGATGGTGAGAAAATTCGTAAGCTTATTTTAGTGGGCACAGGTACGGGTATTGCGCCATATCGCGCTATGTTGCCAATGATTGAAAAAGTTTTAGCTGAAGATGTCAAAGAGGTTCATATATTGCTTGGTGTGCAGTATAAGGCAGATGCAATTTATGCAGAAGACTTTCGGCAATATGCCGACAAGATAAACTCTCTACACTTCAAGGCTTGTTTGTCTCGTGAGCAAGAAGCTTTAGCCACTGATGAGCAAAAAGGCTATGTGCAGCATATCTTTGATCAGTTGGATTTAACCCCTGAGGAAGATGTTGTTTACCTATGTGGTAACCCAAATATGATTGATGATGCATTTGCCTTATTAACAGATCGTGGTTTTGATGCTAAGCGTGTACGTCGTGAAAAGTACATTTCATCGAATTAGTGAATTCGTCAATTTAATCGAGCTAAAAGCTTGAGAGATGATATGCTTTGCGCTATGATGTGCAGCGTTTTCATTCTGCGGTGCTTAAGATGGGCTTAGGTGGCGGCAAGAATATATTTAAAGAGGTAAATGAAGATGAATTTAGATATTCAACCAAAGTATGAAAAAGTTTCAGTAAGCTGCAGCTGTGGCAATAAATTTGAAACACGCTCTACAAAGAGCCAAGATATTCAATTAGATGTGTGCTCAATGTGTCATCCATTTTACACTGGTAAGCAACGTGTGGTTGATACAGCTGGACGTGTGGATAGCTTCCAGAAACGTTTTGGCAACTTAAAGTCTCGTAAACTATAAGTTGTAGTATTGCTTACTTTGGTGGGCGATTTTGATAATAAAAAGGGCGCCTAAGGGCGCTTTTTTTATATCCAAAAAGATGAAATAACAGTGACAGTTGTCAATGAAAAAAACTCAAGTACAAGACTATAATATAATTGTTATATGTGAGCATACAACAAGATAGTAGAGACGATTTATAACGATCAGCCAATACGAAAAGGTATTAATGCCAAAATATGCTTGAAGAATTTCAAGGTTAGGTGCCAAGCAAAAAAATCTGTAAAATAATTTGTGATAGGTATAGTATGGACGGCAATATTTTAGGAATTTTTAATTATAAATAATGAAAAAAATTTTACTATGTATCACAGGCAGTATTGCTGCATATAAAGCACTGGAATTAACAAGGCTTTTAGTCAAAGCAAACTGTGAAGTTAAGGTGTTATTAACTGAATCAGCCAAGGCTTTCGTCACCCGTTTAAGTTTTGAGGCATTGTCACAACGTAAAGTCTATGATGATTTATTTGCATATACCGATCATCCAATTGAGCACATTGAAGTTGCGCGCTGGGCAGACTGTATAGTGATAGCACCTGCATCTGCTAATACCATTGCCAAGTTAGCATTAGGGTTGGCGGATGACTTACTGGGCAATGTGATTCTTGCAGCGGATAAACCGATATTTATAGCACCGGCAATGAATGTCATTATGTGGCAGAACACTGTCGTTCAAGCGAATGTAAATCAATTGAAAAATCGAGAATTTATTATTTTGCCACCGGATGCTGGTGAGCAAGCTTGTGGTGATATTGGTGATGGACGTTTAATGGAGCCTGAAACGATTGTAAAGCATATATTAAAGTCCAAAGCAAAAACGGATAAACATGTTGTGATTACTGCCGGCCCCACTGTTGAGGCATTGGATCCTGTGCGTTATTTATCAAACCATAGCTCAGGTAAAATGGGTTATGCATTAGCTGAAGCTTTTATTGATATCGGTTGGGATGTGACTTTAATTTCAGGTCCTACTCAATTAATAGCCCCTCAAAATTGTGATGTTGTACAGGTGAAAAGTGCTGATGCAATGCATGATGCAGTGCTTGAAAAGGTGGAAACAGCAGATCTATTTATTGCTGCGGCGGCAGTTGCTGATTATCGCCCACAAGTTTGTGCCGTTGAGAAAATTAAAAAGACCGATGAAAGTGATGAGTTAACTTTGAAGTTGGTTAAGAATAAAGATATTTTGGCAAGTGTTGCAAGCTTGACAAAAAACAGACCGTGTTGTGTTGGTTTTGCCGCAGAAACGCATAATGCGCAAGAGCATGCGTTAGCTAAAATTGAACGCAAGAGGCTTGATTTCTTAATATTAAATCAAGTCAACACGGATAACGGTTTTCCTTTTTATAGTGATCACAATGAGGTGCAGCTTTTTAATAAACATCATCAGCAAGTATTAGCACTACCTTTGGCATCAAAGCGTGATATTGCCCATCAGATTGCGAATTATCTAAATGAAAATGTCATAAAGAAAGAAATTCAAACGGAATTAAATTATGAGTAGGCGAATTAAAGTCTTATCCACTGAACTAGCCAACCAGATTGCAGCAGGCGAGGTGGTTGAAAGACCTTCTTCGATTGTCAAAGAGTTATTTGAAAATGCACTAGATGCTGGCGCAACTGAGATTACATTAGAGCTTGAACATGGTGGTAAAGAAAAAATCTTGATACGTGATAATGGTTCGGGCATTGAAAAAGATGACTTGCCATTAACCTTAATGCCGCACGCAACAAGCAAAATATATTCATTAGCAGAGCTTGAAGCAATTGATAGCATGGGCTTTAGAGGTGAGGCATTAGCAAGTATTGGCTCGATTGCTAAAGTGAAGATCACCTCAAAAACAGCACAAGATGAACATGCATGGTGTGTGGATAATCAATTAGGTAATGAGCTAATTCCTGCATCTCATCCTATTGGAACGACGATTGAAGTGGCTCAAGTTTTTTATAACACGCCCGCAAGACGCAAATTTTTAAAGGCCGAGCGTACTGAATATGTGCATATTGATGAGCTGTTGAAAAAGTTTATGCTTTGTCACTTTAATGTTGCGTTGACTGTTTGGCATAATGGCAAAGAGGTAAAATCTTATCCCATGGCAGATACACCACAAAAACAGCAACAGCGTATTGCCGATATTTGTGGCGATGAGTTTATTGATAATGCCTTATTGATTCAAGCTGAAGCAATGGGTCTTCAATTATATGGTTGGGTTGCTAAGCCGCAGTTTTCAAAGTCACGTGCTGATTTACAGTATTTTTATGTCAATGGGCGAATTATAAAAGATAAGCTTATAGCACATGCGATAAAGCAGGCCTATAAAGATGTATTGCATCACCAAAGATATCCAGCGTTTATTTTGTTTTTTAATATTGACCCACATGCAGTGGATGTCAATGTGCACCCAACTAAACATGAAGTACGTTTTCGCGAATCTCGTTTAGTGCATGATTTTCTTTTTGCCAAAATTCATCATGCTTTGGCAGATACTAAGCCACAATTACCAGAATTATCTGAAGTTGGAAATGACGTTGATGCATTGGCATTTAGTATGCCAGATAAGCCTTCCGCTTCACTAAATCAAAATTGGCGTGTTAAAACGCAATATGCTGATCACTCAAGATCTGATCATCGCAATGATATGGCACTATATGAGCAGTTGATCAATCAAAAAGAGGAAATTCAATATCCTGAAAATATCAGTGATACTCATCATGAAATAAAAGCGCAAACCCTTCAAGATAAATGGCAGGATGCCACGCAATTAGCGATACCGTTGGTAATAGATGAGATAACAGAAGCAACGGTAGATCAAAATGTCACAATGCCAGAAATAACAACAAAGGCAACACCTGTAAAAGAGGCCAAAACCTATCCATTGGGTTTTGCCTTAGCACAAGTGCATGGCATTTTTATTTTGTCACAAACCGAAGATGGTCTGATTATTGTTGATATGCATGCTGCACATGAGCGGGTATTATATGAGAAGGTAAAAGCGCTATGGGCAAATCATGAAGCTGTATCTCAAGTACTGTTATTGCCTTTAACCTTTGAGATAAGTCCTGTATTGCTTGATGTACTAGATGCGCATGAAGCGCTTCTTCATAAATTGGGGTTTGAATATTCTGCACTTGGTGAGAAAACCTTAGTGATTCGTGCAATCCCCATTTATTTAAAGAATAATCATATTGAAAATCTAGTCATCGAAATTGCTAATAGTCTTAAGGTCAGTGGCAAAGCAAAGCCAATGGATGATTATATACATGCAATCCTAGCAACGATGTCATGTCACAAAGCCGTGCGCGCACATGATCAAATTACCGTTGAGGAAATGAATCAATTGTTACGCGATATGGAACAAACAGCAAGAGCAGATCAATGCAATCATGGGCGCCCAACTTGGGTAAAAATGACAGTCAATGATTTGGATAAGCTTTTTATGCGAGGGAAATGATTAATTTAAGGGACTAATTCTGAAGTGGAATGTATCACTATAACTGCCTTCAGAAATATTATGTAGACCCAAGCCTGTGAAGGTTACAGTAGCAGTATAGTTTTTTTGTGTTGGCTCACCTAGCGGGTCAGCAGGTTCAGTATGTACAAGAAAGTATTGATTTGGTGTTAAGTCAGTAACGGATATGCCATTAACTTTAACACTATAATTAACATAAATACTCGCGTTTAACGTATTTATAAACTTATAACCATTGATTGTCTTAACTTCAAGAGAGTACCCTTCGCCCTCAGGGCAGTTGACTTGTGCATAGCCAAAAATAGAGGCATTATCAGTAACACCAAAACTTAAATTATTAGTGGTGAGTGTCCCTCCACCATGCAAAGATAAAGTGCAGCTTATGGTTGATCCATACAATGTGATCAGTAAAAATAAGAAGTAAGTTTTTCTCATAGATTTATAGGCTCTAAATATCGGTTAAACGAATAATGAGTGGTTTAGACTTTATATCTTGCGGGGCATTTAACTTGATGGGTACTTGATTATATACTCGGCTTGCAGATACCTTTTGTAGATCATTAAATGTCGCATGATCTTGTAGGCATAAATGCTGTAGGTTTAGTAATGTCTCATCATGAGCATAAACTTCATCTTTATTCTCATCAAAAGAGGCATCAGCTTTTTGTATATTAATTTCATTCATTAGTAGCTCGCATATATGATCAAAGTCTTTAATTTGATAGATAAATCCAGAGCTAGAATTACAAGAGGATGCTAAGTTGCTTGGGCCAAGCGTTTGATGCCAAATAGAGCACTGTTCCGTTATGTAGGCATAGGCAGTGGTTTTTGCATCTTGATTGCTAAAAGAAGCATGTAATAGCTTGGCATTATTCATCCCAAGCAAGATAGTTAAGCTTAACAATAACCTAGTCCAGCAACAATACATGACTAAACATCAGATAATCTAAGTGTCACACTATCTGCGTAAGTTCCTTCAAGTAAGTTACCTGCACCCACACCTGAGACATCAGGTTTTAAGTCAACCGAAACAGCATTATAGACGACTCCTGCAGAGACACTATGGATTGAGATATATCCACCTGTATTATCAGGACATTGGTCTGATACTGAAAGGTTTGCACTATTTTGTATTGTGCCAGAAGGTGTGCCTAAGAAAGTAGCTACGGTTCCTGTTCCTGTCGTAAAGCTCCAAGGCACAGTGCTTGAACCATTAACAAAAGCACAAGTATCATCATCATTTTTGATCGCATAGGTAAAGCCAGAGGCAGAGTTACATGAAGTGGTAAATGTGCCAAAAACGGCGGTTTGGTCACCACCACCCGTTTCTAAGATGGTTTGAGTCAAGCCCTCGGTGCCTGCACTTAGAGAGCATGACTCAGCGATTGCTTCAGTTGCAGTAATTGCCGCATCTTGATCGGTGAATGCAGAAGCTTGGGTTGCAAAACCAATCAAACCAAAGCATAAAGTTAGTGAGGTAAGTTTATGAATACTCATAGTATTTCTCCTTTGTTTTTGCGGGTTAAAACAAAGCAACGGAAAAAAATTTTATAAACTATCTTACGCACGGTGTTGGCAGCATTGCCAAAAATATTTACGTTGTTTTGTTCTTAATTTATGTTAGAACAAACTTAATTAGTGTTTGTCTCACTGTGAATATAGCTTTTGGCGCGATTAAATCAAATAAACTGATCAAAAAAAAGACATTTATGAATCAATGTTGAGACTTTATGACTTAAGTCACAGTTAATTGCTATTGGTTGAATGGCAAATAATGGTGCCAATGTTGAGAATATAGCTTGTTTTACTTGGTGTTTTAGGGATGTTCATAATAGAGCATTTATCTCCCGATGGTAGAGTAAACAGTAATTGATCACTACTATTTGGATATTCAAAATAGACAAAACCGTTACTATCTGATGAGTAGATATTATCATTGATTACTAAGTAAGCATTTGCAATTAGTTTTTTATCTTTGTTAACAAGGGTGGCAGATGCGGTAATATATTGAATAACTTGCCAATGATTATTAAGAATATTGCCGGGCATTACCGTATTATTTTTGGTATCAGCCTCAAATTCATAAGCATTATTGGAGATAGATCGAATAGATATTTTATGCTCACGAAATGCCTCTAATGGAAATAATTTGGTTTGATTTAGATCAAGCTTTCCAATATTGCGCGTATAGTCATAGACCTCAAACTGGCCGTCATCTCCATCAGAGCTACTCACTGAGATAAGTGTGCCAGCGGGGAGTGGTTGTGTATTTGCAATATAACCTACACCAAAGCTAAATGGATAACTCCACGCAATAGCAGAGCTTAAGGTTAGGTTGTAAATAGCTTCACTCGTATTGCTGTAATTTAAATTGCTACGTAATAAGATGTTTTCAGACTGTTGATACAAGTATGCGGATAGACCATTATTATTGTCTTCATTTATATAATTTAAGGAGGCATTGCTAATATTGTTGCTCTCTTGTGTACTATAAGCAACAGCTAATTCATTGCTCAATGTACTGTTGGCTGAATTGTAGCGATTGGATGCGGTCGTTGCCCAGTGAGTTGAGCCAAAGGTAATCGTAATATTTGTGGCAATACTAAAGTCGTTTTTAGCGTAATTAGTACTAAAACCAAGTGAAGCCTTCAGTGATTTTGTTGAATAGACAGGGTAGTTATAAGAAGTCGATAATGTATAATCAATGGGATTTCCTTGTGTCTTGTCTAATGTGCTACTTAAGACGGCATTATGTTGATTATAATTAAGTGATAAGGAATAGTTGAGCTGTGTATTTGTTGTTGTAAATAGGTCTGGTATTTGTGTCTGTTGATCTGTGGTTTCTTCTGCCCAAAGCGAACGAATAAAAAAATTACTGCTAAGAAAATCATTATGTTGATAATTAATATTTAAAGCAGCGCCATAATCATTTTGTGCACTGAGTAAAAATGAGGGCTCAAAATAGGTATTTTTATATACGGCATAAAGTCCAAAATCAAGGAATATGTTATCTTTGACTTGAAGCCATGCCGCTTTAGCGCCCCAATGTCGGCTAATCTTTAGATTGGAACCAAAGTTAAGCACATAGGCATCATTTTGGTAATCGGGAAAATAGTTGTTATTAGAGGTTGTATTAGATAAATAGCCGGTATAGATAAATAAATCTGGAAATTGTGCTGGTGGCAAAGAAGTGTTCTTAAAGAAAAATTGAGTAATTTCCTTTGTTGCACCCAAGAAATCTGTGATGACAATTTTGATTTGATAAGAGCCATAAGGTAGATTTGAAGTATCTATTTGTTGTAAGCCAGCAGGGTAATCAGCAGAGCTGATAAGATCACCATCTTTATAAATACTGACTTGGCTAGGATTATCTAAATATAAGCTTAGGTTTTGAGCATATTTATATAAGTAGCTTTGATTAAGCAAATTTTTATTACTACTTATTCCAACACCCAAAATACGTTGATTGGTGACAAAGTAATTCCCTGATGTTTGTAAATAGCCTGTTTGATATTGATAACGATCAAGATAATAAGTTGCCGCAAGTTCATTGAAATGATTATTGATCGTTGATGTACCATTGTTTGATACTCTCGTTGTTGCTAGTTGGTAGTTTAGCGCTAGATTGCCACTTGAAATAGCGCCTGTGTTAAAGAGTGTTTGAGTGCCAGAACCTGTTTGGATATCCTTAAATTTGCCCGCAGCCGTAAGAAGGAAATTATTAAGCCAAGAAGGTGACGTAAGTCCTGGTGTTTTAATGAGGTAATTGTTTTGTGATAATGTTGTAAGATACTTTGCAGGAATAAATAAATCCACACGAAACCAATCGGGGTTGAAAACAATGGAAAGTTTATTTGCTTTAAAGTTTGAACAAACTGGGATACCTGTTTTTTTATCTGGGCAGGCGTAAGTGGTATTTGTATCAAATGGTAATGATAGGCGTGTCATTATCTCTGATGGATTAGCTAAGCCTTTGATTTTGCCAATCAACTTTTTGGGTTCGGTGAATTGCAGCTTGCCATCAATGATTTCAATTTTAAAGTCACCTAACAAGTTACCATTGTAGTAAACACTGACTTCATTTAAAAAATCTTCGGCCATCTCTTGAAACTCTAAAGGAATGCTTGCCGCGCTAAGTGGTGTATTTAGCTCATGCTGATCGCTTGCCAAGCCAATGTTTTGACAGAGAAGTAAATAGATGAAAATTGCCCTAATTAGAGCTTTGTGTAAGTTTTTGATCAAGGTAGCGAACATCATAAGTCAAAGGCCTTGCATAAGGGACTGTAACCGTGACAGTTTGACCAGCCAGTAGCTGCATGACAATGCGCGGATCTTGACAGTTTTCATCTTTATCATCACATTGCATATGAGACGTGATTTTAGCTGAGGTATTGCCACTATTACTCAATATTACATTATGGTCAGTACGCGATGCACTTATATTAGGGGTTGCATTTCTTGCGTGGACAATCACCGAAGTTGCATAAATAATTTGAGCTTTTGTTTTGACCTTACTGTCTAAGCTTTCAACCTCGGTTGATTCAATCAGAAAAATTTTATCTTTATCAGTAGCTGGTTCCGTCATCATGACACGCACTAATTTTGATTGTTGAGGTTTTAAAATTAATTTATCAGGTAAGAAAAAAACACCATTACTACTTTTATTTTCTAATGGAACTTCTTGACGATCTTTGGTGTTTAAATTTTGGATGCTTAAAATTTTGAGTTTGACAAAAGCCACTTTAGTTCCAATGTTTTTGATAAGAATATTTTGCGGCTTACTCATGTTATTGCCATCACCAAATTCAAGTCTAAGCGGTGAGACGGAAATGGCTGCATACACAAATTGTGATGCAATGCATGATATGCAGAAAGTTAAAAATACCCATAAATGAAATTTTTGGTTCATGGCAAACTCCTGTAAAATTATTTTGTCGTGCGCCTGAAAGTATAGTCAATGATAGAAATTTTGCGCTAACTACTTTTGCCAAGCTGCGATTCTATAGTAAACTAAGCGTCGATTTTGAATTTTAAATTGACACCAGTAGAGCAAGCATGATTACAACTAATGAAATTAGACGGTCTTTTATTGACTTTTTTAAATCCAAAGGACACCAGGAGGTAGCAAGCTCATCGCTGGTGCCAGTGAATGATGAAACCTTATTATTCACAAATGCTGGTATGGTGCAGTTCAAAGATGTTTTTTTGGGCGCGGATAAGAGATCGTATAAACGTGCTGTTAGCTCACAAAAATGTGTGCGTGCAGGTGGTAAGCATAATGATTTAGAGAATGTCGGTTATACCGCGCGCCATCATACTTTTTTTGAAATGTTAGGTAACTTTAGTTTCGGCGATTACTTTAAACGTGATGCTATTTCCTATGCTTGGGAGTATCTCACGGAAGTATTGAAGCTCCCTAAAGAGAAACTATGGGTGACTGTCTTTGAAGAAGATAAAGAAGCAGAAGATATCTGGATCAATGAAGTAGGTGTTGATCCTAAGCGTTTGTCTCGCATAGGTGCTAAAGATAATTTTTGGGCAATGGGGGATACAGGACCTTGTGGACCATGCACTGAAATCTTTTATGATCATGGTCAAGAAGTTGCTGGAGGTCCTCCTGGGACGCCTGAGGAGGATGGTGATCGCTATATTGAGATCTGGAATTTGGTGTTTATGCAATACAACCGCTTAATCGATGGCACCTTAGAGAATCTACCTAACCCATCGGTTGATACGGGGATGGGGCTTGAGCGCATTGCAGCAGTATTGCAGCATGTGCATAGTAATTATGAGATTGATATATTCCAGAAACTTATTAATGCTGCAGCAAAGATTGTGGTCACAGAAGATATCAATAATCCATCGCTTAAAGTTTTAGCAGATCATATTCGCGCATGCAGTTTCTTAATTGTTGATGGTGTTTTACCTTCAAATGAAGGGCGTGGTTATGTATTGCGTCGCATTATTCGTAGAGCCGTGCGCCATGGTTATAAGCTAGGAGCAACGGAAGTTTTCTTTTATCGACTAGTGGCAACATTGGTTGCTGTGATGGCTGAAGCCTATCCCGTTTTGAAAGAAAAGCAGGCGTTAATTGAAGATGTCTTAAAGAAAGAAGAAGAACAATTTGAAAAAACGCTAAGTCACGGCATGAAAATCCTTGAAGAAGAAATTGCCACACTTGATAGCAATGTGATTTCAGGACAGACGGCATTTAAGCTATATGACACTTATGGTTTTCCATTGGATTTAACAGCGGATATTGCCAGAGAGCGCAATTTAACGGTTGATGAAGCAGGCTTTACAAACGCTATGGAAGCGCAAAAAGCGCGAGCAAAATCAGCCAGTAAATTTGGTGTTGACTATAATCAAATGATCAAGACAGATTTACAGACAACTTTTGTTGGTTACTCAGTGCCGGTGTCTGATGCACAGGTGTTAGCGCTTTTTAGTCAGGGCAAAAAAACAGATAAACTTATTTCAGGGCAAGAAGGTGTTGTTATCTTGAATCAAACACCTTTTTATGCGGAGTCTGGTGGACAGGTTGCCGATAAAGGTGTGATTGAGGCATTAGGTAGTGAGTTCACCGTTGAGGATGTGCAAAAATCAGGATCTGCATTTTTACACATTGGTAAGATAACAAAGGGAAGTTTCGCTATTGATGATGAAGTGACCGCACAAATCTCTAATAAACGTACAACAACGGCAGCGCATCACACCGCAACACATTTATTGCACGCAGCATTACGCGAAATTGTTGGTTGTCATGTTGAGCAAAAAGGCTCATTGGTAGAGTGTAATAAATTACGTTTTGATTTCTCAAACCCATCAGCAGTTACGACAAAGCAAATAAAAGAAGTAGAGCATTTAGTCAATGCGATTATTCGTCAAAACCTTGTTGTCGAAACGATAGAGACGTCGCCTGAGGCGGCAAAAGATATGGGTGCGATGGCACTTTTTGGTGAGAAGTATGGTGATATCGTGCGTGTATTGCGCGTTGGCGATTTCTCTATTGAGCTTTGCGGAGGGACGCATGTCACCCAAACGGGTGATATTGGTTTATTTAAAATAACCGCTGAAAGTGGTATTGCTTCTGGCGTGCGCCGTATTGAAGCAGTCACAGGGCTTTATGCTGAGAACTATATAGAGGAAAAAGAAGAGACATTAATAACAATTCATGAGCTTTTAAAATCTAGTGATGATAATGTCTTGGATAAATTGTTGAAATTGCAGCAGCAAATCAAGGCACAAGATAAGGTGATTAAAGGTTTAAAACAGCAAATTTCATCAGGCGATGCTGTTGCTATTAATGAAGCACAAATTGATGATGTCACACTGGTCTCAGCGCTATTACCAAATGTTGATATGGGTGTGCTACGTGAAAAAATTGATCAATACAAAGCACAAAAAAGCAAAGTAGTTGTTGCACTTTCTACTGAAAATGAAGGTAAAGCACAAATTGCCGTAGGTGTGAGTAAAGCAATTACGGATAAGATAAAAGCCGGTGAATTAATCAATTTCATTGCAAATCAAGTTGGCGGTAAAGGTGGTGGGCGCCCTGATATGGCGCAAGCAGGTGGCAATGATCCACAAAATTTACCAAAAGCGATGACTTCGGTGCATGAATGGGTAAAAGACAGACTATAATAGCAAGGTGCTATATCGAACATTAAACTTAGGAAGAAAAGGTATGACCTTTAAAATAAAAACACTTCTTGGAATATCAATTATTGTAAGCTCGGGTGCTGCTATGGCAGCCACTGAAGCACCTGTTGAAAATTTGATGCAAGTTTACCAACAAGCACTTGATAACTCTCCGCAATATAAAGCTGACTTTTACACGATGCAATCAAGTAAAATGGCCGAGCCCATTGCCTTGGGTGCTTTGCTACCAAATATCGGCTTAAACGCAGGAGCCACACTTAATCAGGTTCAGACAACACCAGAAAGTGGCAGTTATCGCAGCTATACAGCAGGTATCACGCTCACGCAAACACTTTTCAACTATGGTGATTATCAGACTTATCAAGCCTCAAAACAAAGTGCCTTAAGTGCTGAAGAAACCTATAATGCACAAAAGCAGCAGTTTATTCTGGATGTGGCAACAGCATACTTTAATGTGCTTAATGCTAAAGAGCAGGTTGTCTTTTTAAAAGAGAAATTAAAATCTGTTAAAAGCACATTAGATCAATCAAAGCTCAAGCTTAAAGTTGGGATGTCAACCAGTGTTGATGTTAAGACTGCTGAAGCAAATTACTATAGTGCATTAGCGGATTTAAAGGCGGCTGAGAACAGTCTTGAGTCAGCTTATTATGCTTTGTATCAATACACGGGTGTCGATAATAAATCATTGGCTGATTTAAAGAGTAATGTTAATTTCACTAATCCGGCACCTGATAATATTGACGAGTGGGTTAAGCGTGCACATGCCAGTAACCCAAATCTCAAAGCGCAGATTTATACGCAAAATGCAGCGGCGAAAACGTGGTCTGCATCAACGGGTAATTTCTTGCCAAATGTCAGTTTGATGGCAAATTATAGTGTCAATGATAACTCTGGTAATAGTTTTGCAACAGATGCAGCAACCCTGCCTTTAGGTAACTATAGCAATGGCTATGTTGGTGTAACTTTTAGTTGGAATATTCTAAATGGTGGCAGTGATTATGCCGCTAGAAAGCAAGCGGCGTTTGATTATCAAGCAGCTGAATTTACCACCCTTGATCAGCAACGCAGCATCACTCAGAATATTGAGGTTGACTTTTATAATGTAGTCTCTGGTGTCAAACAAATCGAAGCCTATAAGCAATCAGTAATTGCAGCAAAAGCTGCATATGAGCAATATCAAGCGCGTTATAAAGTGGGTAGTTCAACCATTACTGAGGTATTAGATCAGCTACAAAAATTATATGAAAGCATGTCATTGTTAGCGACGGCGAAATACCAATATGTGACCGATGTCTTGCAACTTAAGCTTGATGCAGGCACGTTATCAGAGCGAGATGTTCAAATCTTTAATTCATGGCTTAAGTCTTAATTTATTCTCAGGATCAAAGCAATCAGCAGATGAAATTACCAGTAAAAAATGATATAACTAACGGCGTTTGATCACTAACTAGAGAAGCTTAATGCAAAAGAAGCTAGCAAACGGAGTTATCGTCATTTTTGGCGCCTCTGGGGATTTAACCGCACGCAAATTAATGCCGGCAATATTTAGTCTTTATCAGCAAAAAGACTTAAGTAAAAGCAATATTGTATTAGGGGTGTCGCGTAGCCAGTTTGATGATGAGCGTTTTCGTCAAAAAATGCAAGAAGCATTGCTGGAGGAGCATCCAAAAGAAAAAAAAGCGATCGATAAGTTCTTGGCACAAGTGTTTTATCAGCAGATAGATGTCTATAAAGATGAAGGCTATGTCTGTTTACAAAAGCGCTTAAAGGCACTGTGTAAAACACACAAGCTTGAGCATAATTTTTTGTTTTACTTGTCAACGCCACCGAGCTTGTACTATGAGATTCCACAGCATATTGCCAAGCTTGGGCTTAATGACGAAAGCGATGGTTATAAACGCATTATTATTGAGAAGCCCTTTGGCACAGATGAGCAAAGTGCTCAAGCTTTGAATGCGCATTTATTGCAGCATTATCAAGAGTCACAGTTGTTTCGTATTGATCATTATTTAGGGAAAGAAACCGTTCAAAACCTATTGGTATTTCGCTTTGCTAATGCGATTTTTGAGCCACTTTGGAATGCTTCACATATTGAGAACGTTCAGATTTATGCCAATGAGGCAATTGGTCTGGGCTCGCGTGCTGGTTACTATGATCAAAATGGGGCGATTCGTGACATGATACAAAATCACCTGTTGCAGCTATTAGGCATTGTCGCCATGGAGCCACCGGCAAAGATGGATGCTTATTCAATTCGTAATGAAACCTTAAAGGTATTTCAATCGATTCGTCGCTTTAAGACTGCTGAAGATATTAAAGAGAATGTTGTCACAGGACAATATCAAGAAGGCTGTGTGCAAGGTGTTTGTAAAGGTGCCTACCGCGATGAAGAGGGTGTTGCTACAAACTCAACAACGGAAACTTATGCCGCGATTCGCTTTTTTATTGATAATTGGCGTTGGCATAATGTGCCGTTTTATGTGCGTACTGGTAAGCGCTTGAATCAGCGTGTGTCTGAGGTGGTGATTAATTTCAAAGCCACACCTCATCCGTTCTTCTCTCAAGTGCAAAAGATTACCAAATTTAAAAATCAATTGGTGATTCGTATTCAGCCGGATGAGGGCATTAAATTAAGCTTTGCTGCCAAAGAACCAGGCAGTGGCTTTAAAACGCATGAAGTCGATATGGGCTTTTACTACTCTGACTTTGCACAGAAATCAATGCCAACTGCCTATGAGCGCTTGATTCTCGATGCCTTGCAGGGCGATAATACGCTGTTTGCTCGAAATGATGCGGTCGAAGCCTGTTGGAATATCATTGACCCGATTATTCAGTATGTGCAAAAGCATGGTAAAGACTTATTAAGCTTTTATCCAAGTGGCTCATTTGGTCTTGTTGAAGCCGATAAGATGATTGCTGAGCTTGGACACACTTGGCGCAATCCATCATCTGTCTTTAAGCAGAAAAAGTAATAGCGCATGGTGGAGATTTTAAAACACCCCGTCAACCTATGGCTGCCACCCCTCTTGTAAAGAGGGGAATTAGGCAATGGTGGTTTTTATTCCCCTCTTTGCAAGACATAGGTTTATAGGGATCTTTTTGTAAGTGGGTTTTAAAATGGTTGAGTTAAAGATAAGATGAATAAAATCAC
>NZ_JBXTEF010000110.1:0-7035 GCF_057495195.1 Cysteiniphilum sp.
AGTAATGTATGAAGCTAACCAGTACTAATTGCCCGAGAGACTTGGTTATTACTCTATGATAGATTGTTAGAGCTTTCAGCTTGACAGTTACCTGATGAAGATAGCGACTGTGAACCACCTGATTCCATTCCGAACTCAGAAGTGAAAACAGTTAGCGTCGATGATAGTGTGGCATTCGCCATGTGAAAGTAGAACATCATCAGGTTTTTTATTTAGAAAGGCACCTAAGCGGTGCCTTTTTTGTTTCTATCACTTTAACTACAACTATCTAGCCTTTTGGCTATCGAGCGCATACAATAGATCAATCTGTTTTTCTGGAGATTTTATGAAAAAGCAAACAACTGTTTTATTGATACTCGATGGTTGGGGGTATCGTGAAGAAAATAAAGATAATGCCATTAATAATGCCAATAAACCCAATTGGGATAATATTTGGCAACATTCCACGCATACCTTAATTAATGCCTCAGGTTTGATGGTGGGTTTACCACAAGGACAAATGGGTAACTCGGAAGTAGGGCACATTAATATTGGTTCAGGTCGTATTGTATACCAAGAGTTAACACGGATTGATGAAGCAATTAAAGATAAAAGTTTCTTTGATAATCAAGTGCTAACCAACGCTGTTGATCAAGCTGTGAAAGGGGGTAAAGCCGTGCATATTATGGGACTTTTATCGCCAGGTGGAGTACATTCGCATGAAGATCATATTATTGCAATGATTAAGCTGGCAGCTGAACGCGGTGCAAAAAAAGTATTTGTTCATGCTTTTTTAGACGGGCGTGATATGCCGCCACGCTCAGCGGAAAGTTCATTGCAAAAAGTTGATGCGTTATTATCAAAACTTGGTGTTGGCTATATTGTAAGTGTTAGTGGGCGCTATTATGCAATGGATCGTGATAATCGTTGGGATCGTGTTGAGAAAGCCTATGATGCGATGACAATAGCCAAAGCAGAGTATACGGCCGATAGTGCTGAAAAAGCATTAAATATGGCATATGCACGCAATGAAAATGACGAGTTTGTTAAGCCAACAATCATCAAAAAACACAATCAGGCAGTGACAATCGCCGATGGTGATAGTGTTATATTTATGAATTTCCGCTCTGATCGTGCGCGTCAATTATCACATGTGTTTACCGATAGTGAGTTTTCTGGCTTTAAGCGTCAAGTTTTTCCTAAAGTGCATTTTGTGACCTTAACAAAATATGCTGATGATATTAAAGCGCATGTTGCTTATGCTCCTGAGAAGCTCACCAATATCTTGGGTCAAGTATTGGCAGATCAACATATGACGCAGCTGAGAATTGCCGAAACTGAGAAATATGCACATGTGACCTTTTTCTTTAATGGTGGTCAGGAAGCGCCATTTGTCGGTGAAGATCGTATTTTGGTCCCCTCGCCTAAAGTGGCTACGTATGATTTACAGCCTGAGATGAGTGCTTATGAGGTGACGGATAAACTGGTTGATGCGATTACCGCACAAAAATATGATGTGATTATTTGTAATTATGCCAACTCTGATATGGTTGGGCATACGGGCAATTATGACGCAGCAGTTAAAGCAATTGAAGCTTTAGATAAATGTCTTGGACGTGTTGCTGATGCTATTCATACGATCAATGGTAATTTATTTATTACCGCAGATCACGGTAATGCGGATCAAATGGTTGACCCTGAAACAGGTAAGATGCATACAGCACATACCACTAATCCCGTGCCTTTTATTTATCAAGGTGGCAAGAAAGCTTCAGTTGCATTAAGTGATGGAAAATTATCAGATATCGCCCCAACGATACTGGCAGTGATTGGAGTGAAGCAACCTAAAGAGATGACTGGCAAGTCTATTTTAAAGTTTGATTAAAAAAATGTGAGTAAAGAGTAAATGATTGACCCTAAATTATTAAGAAGTGATATTGATGCAGTAGCTAAAGGGCTATTAACGCGTGGTTATGTGCTTGATGTCAATGCCTTTAATGCACTAGAAGAAGAGCGTCGTATCGTTCAGCAGAAAACACAAGATTTACAAGCTAAGCGTAATGCTGCTTCAAAACAAATCGGGATGCTCAAAGCACAAAAAAAAGATGCATCAAGTATTCTGTCAGAAGTTGCTAACTTAGGTGATGAGCTTAAAGCGCTAGAAGATGAGCTAAAAGCGATTCAAGATAAAATAACGGCGATTATTGCGGAAATGCCAAACTTGCCAGCGGATGATATTCCTGTGGGCAAAGATGAAAATGACAACCTTGAAATCAGACGCTGGGGTGAGCCAAAGCAGTTTGATTTTGAAGTGAAAGATCATGTGGATTTAGGTGAGAAGATTGGTGGTATGGACTTTCAAACTGCCTCTAAGTTAACAGGAAGTCGCTTTGTTGTGCTTAAGAAAGAAATCGCGCAATTGCAACGTGCATTGACACAGTTTATGATTGATTTGCATGTTAATGAACATGGCTATAATGAAGTATATGTACCTTATCTTGTCAACAAGGATTCACTGTTTGGCACAGGACAATTGCCGAAGTTTTCAGAAGATCTTTTTAATATTCAAGAGCAATTCCCATTTAGCTTAATTCCTACGGCGGAAGTGCCAATTACCAATATCGTACGTGATGAAATTATTGCAGCTGAAAGCTTGCCCTTGAAATTCGTAGGACATACACCATGCTTTCGTAGTGAGGCAGGATCTTATGGTCGCGATACACGTGGGCTTATCCGTCAGCATCAATTTGAAAAAGTCGAAATGGTGCATGTCGTCGCACCTGATGAAGGCTTAAATGCACTGGAAGAGTTAACCACACATGCCGAAGCAGTGTTACAAAAGCTTGAACTTCCTTATCGTGTCTTGACCTTATGTACAGGGGATATGGGCTTTTCCGCACGTAAAACCTATGATTTGGAAGTTTGGATTCCATCACAAAACACTTATCGTGAGATTTCATCTTGTAGTTGGTGTGGTGATTTCCAAGCCAGGCGTATGCAAGCACGGTTTAAATCAAAAGATATGAATAAGCCAGAGCTGTTGCACACATTAAATGGCTCAGGTTTAGCAGTTGGCAGAACGCTTGTTGCCGTATTAGAGAATTATCAGCAAAAAGATGGTTCCATTGTTGTGCCTGAGGTATTGCGCAAGTATATGGGTGGATTGCATGTCATTAAAGCCTAACATGAAATTTTGGACAGTCGATGCTTTTGCACACAAGCCTTATACCGGTAATCCCGCAGCGGTTATTTTAGTAGATGATTTCCCTGATGATGTGATGTGTCAGCAGATTGCAGCAGAAATAAACTTGTCAGAGACTGCTTTTGTGAAGTCGCTTTCTAAGGGGCGCTTTCATATCCGTTGGTTTACGCCTGCTGTTGAAGTGAAGCTATGTGGTCATGCGACATTAGCAGCGGCGCATGTGCTAGATAAAAATAATCTGTTTCATGCGGAGTCAATTGCTTTTCAATCGTTAAGTGGTGAGCTAATTGTGAATAAGCGTGTAGATAAGCGCTATGCCTTAAACTTTCCGCTACAGATGACACAACTGTCAGACAAATCTTCTTTTGCGGCAAGCTTTCCACAGGTAGCACTGTGTGAGGTAGCACAGGCTTATGATGATATCATTGTTGAGCTTGAGGATGATCAAGCAGTTAGATTATTTAAGCCTGATTTTAGCTTGTTAGCTCAGATTGACTGTCGTGGCATTATTATCACAGCTAAAGGTTCTGAACCATACGATTTTGTATCACGGTTTTTTGGACCGCGCGTTGGTGTTAATGAGGATCCGGTAACGGGTTCAGCGCATTGCAAATTAGCACATTACTGGATGAAAAAATTGGATAAAAAGCATTTTCAAGCCTATCAAGCATCATCTCGTGGTGGTGAAATTAACATTGAAGTAGAAGGTGATCGTGTGCTATTAAGTGGTCAGGCGATATTGATGTCTGAAGGTTTGTTGCATAACACATATGGTGTTTAGTTCTTAATTTGCCTTTGACAATGCGTCTCTTTAATAAAAAATAAACTAAAAACAAAAGCCACTGCAAAAAATATAATACTGATGCTTAGCATTACCTCATAATTTTGCGTACTAAAGTGTGTTGAGCTTAATGCTATTTTACTCAAGGTGATGCCACCTAATATTTGAATAATCGCAGCACCCAAAACAACACTCATATTGTTGAATGCCATTGCCGTTGCTTCAAGTTTTCTGGGCACGTTTTCAACCACAACACTAAAAGAAATGGCCTGAGCACCTGTGGCAAATCCAAATAAGAAAAACAGTAAGTAATATACGTGTAAATGTAAATTCGGTAGCCAAACAATAATCGATGAGGCAATCACACCTATTAATGCAGCTAAATAAAGAACGGGCTTACGTTTACGCATTAAGTCTGAGCATAAACCTAATATTGGACTGCCAAGCCCCATCCCAAGCCAAATAAATTGAATCGCAGAGCTTGCCGAAATTTGCGAGTAGCCCATGCTGACCAAGTAACTAGAGCCATATAGCGAGCCAAATAGCTCAGCAGCTGGATAGATGAAAAAGGCAAAAATAGCGATGATAATAATTTGGCGGTATCTAAAAAGTGATAACGTCTGCAGTGCGACTTCTTTAATTGATAGGATGTTTTTTGTTGATTGGCGATCGCGTGCAAATATCAAGAAAATAACTGACAATATAATGCCTGCAACGGTTATGAAATAAAAAACAATGCGCCATTGATAATCCACCGATTCAAGTGCGTAAGCTAAGGGTACGTTGGAGAGAATAGGACCAATTACGCTAAGAATCTGAGTCATACCAACCACAAGACCTAGAATGCGGTGTGGAAACCAGTCAAGCACGATTTTAAGAAGTAGGATAAAGGCAAAGGCAGAACCAAAGCCAATAAAAAATCGACCAATAAATGCGGAATAAAAGCTTGAGGCAAAGCTGAAGACCAAAACACCAATGGCGCACCATAAAATAGCAAAAGTCCCCACCTTACGTACGCCAAAGCGATCCAAAATAATGCCTACTGGGATTTGCATGACAGAATAGGCAATCGCGTAGGCGGCACCAATTAGACTTAATTGTTCAGGCGTGATGTGTAAGCTGTTGGCAAATGCATTGTGTGGCATAGCATTTAAAGAGTCCAGCGAGGTGCGTGCAAAATACTCATAGATAAAGAAGAGGCTGCCAAGTAGAAATAAAAAACACCCAAAAAAGGTAACCCTTTGTGGGCGCTGATCAGTAGTCATAAGAAGATACTTGTTATATGAATTTTTAGTATGCGTAAGTCTAGCAGAGATTGAATTTGAAATGCACCCTAAACTGGCGGCACTAAGCTGATCATATTTTTGTTTGAGAGGCTTTATTGAATCTCACACAATGCATGCTACAATGCCAATACTTTATTTAAGAATGAATATCATTTTTAACATGAAAAATGTAGCAATCGTTTATTACAGTGGTTATGGTCATACTAAGAAAGTAGCAGAGCATATTAGAATGGGTATCAATGCTCTAAAAGAAGTGCATGCGGTGCTTATCAGTGTTGATGAGCTGCAAGATGTCGATGCGCTTAATGATTATGAAGCGATTGTTTTTGGTGCGCCAACGTATATGGGCTCGGTGCCATACCAGTTCAAAAAGTTTATGGATGATGCATCAAAGGTTTGGTTAAAAAAAGGCTGGAAAGACAAACTTGCTGCTGGATTTACCAATTCAGGCTCTCTAAGTGGCGATAAGTTTAACGTGTTAATGCAGTTATGCACTTTTGCTTGTCAGCATGGTATGTTGTGGTTGTCATTGGGTATTGATAATACTTCTGGGCAAAATGAGCATCATGGTGGGCATTTGGAAGCACTTAATCGTATGGGCGGATCTTTGGGGCTTATGACACAGTCAGAAAATGACTCACCGGAAGTAACACCTCCGATTGGTGATAAAAGAACGGCGGAATTATTTGGGCGACGCATCGCAGAGTATGTGATTTTGTTGGCAAAAAGGTAATTGCAATTTTTTATTACCCCACTCACTCCACGATCCATTTTTATCGGTGAGTGTCGCATCGAGTATGACGAGTTGTGGTAGATTTAAATGATCAAAAAGCCATTGCGTACTAACATAAGGCGCACCTTTAGGCTTTAGCATGATTAAGTATCCAGTCCAAAATAATTTTATTAATTTGCTCAGGTTCTTCTAATGGTGCAAAGTGCCCGCTTTTGCTCATGCTCGCATATGTGATGTTTTTAATGTTTTGATAAAAGCTAATACTGCTGTCAGTATCAACAATTTTATCCTCAGGTGAGGTGATTAATAGTGTTGGAATGCTGAAGTTTTCTGCATTTTTAATATCATGCATCCCTAAGTTTAACTTTTTGATTACCTCTAAATCATTAGTTTTGCCGGCATTGACTTGCTCATCAATAAGCGCTTGTTGCGTATCGGTGTGGAAGCCTGATGATGCAAAAAATTGATTCATGTTGTCGCGGATGCTTTCTAAGACATCAAGAGGCTGGTTCCAAAAGGCAAAGTTTTCAGCATCAAGCTTGGTGCATGGCGATGGGCTGATGAGTATAAGCTGAGTAATATTAAGGCTTAAGCGATGTTTTTGAGCGGTGGCATAAGCATACGCGCCACCTCGTGAATGTCCAATGATAATATTGTGAGCGCTACCTAACTCCGAAATAACATGGGTAATATCGTTAACATATTCATCAAGTGTGTAAGGGTTTGTCCCGCTATCTGTAATAACAGGACTTTGTCCATGCCCTGGTAAATCTAGTGTGATGACATTAAAAAACTGCTTGAAAAATGTCACCTGATGATGCCATTGTATTTGGCGCCCACCCATTCCATGTATAAATGTTAGTGTTATGTGGCTGTTGTGATGTGCGTAATAATGACAATTTATCTCGCGATTATTGCAAAGGATTTTTTTCAGCGTCATGAGTTGTCCTTAACTTATGTTGGCTATAAATAATAGCCTAGTGCTGCATATTCTAAATAAACAAATACAAAATGTAGTATAATAAATCCTTATAAAGGGCTGACTATTAAAGCG
>NZ_JBXTEF010000111.1:0-10887 GCF_057495195.1 Cysteiniphilum sp.
TTAACACAATAAATTATGGATTGGCAACTCGTAAACTTTATTTTTGATTATTATTCAACCCTTGATTCGCATTAAAGCCAACAGAAAGAAAAAGCGGCTTCACACCTCCTACTGCCAGATCATTCACCGTACCATAAACAGCTAAACTGCCAATATTGCCACCTGGGAAAAAATATGGCGTAATCACATAACTATCGGTTGTCATCGCAATTTTACCATTGAGATTTGGTAACGTCGCTTGATCCTCGCCTTGAGATAAATACTCATTATCAAAGGCTTTTTTCATCAACTGATCAATCAAACGATTCATCGCTTTGCCACCGGCACCCATCGCCAGATCCACCACACCAGATTTGAAATTTAATTTAATACTCATGCCGACATTCCTTGGTATTGATAATGTGCCGCACACGCTCCTTCAGAGGAAACCATACATGCTCCCATCGGCTGCTCTGGTGTGCAGGCAACGCCAAAGAGCTTACAGTCTTTAGGCTCTTTAACTCCTCGCAAGATATCAGGACATGCACATGCCTTATGCTCTTGCCCTTTCACGGTTGGTATATCAAAAACCACTTCAGCATCAAACTGTGCATATTTATCTTTAATCTTTAGCGCGCTTTTTGGGATGAATCCTAATCCACGCCATTCAAAGCTATCTCGTAATTCTAAATACTCAGCGATTAATTGCTGTGCAAATGTATTGCCTTGGGGGGTTACCGCACGTGTGTATTGGTTTTTGACACCCACTTCATCACGATTAATCATCTGAATCAACATTAAAATAGATTGCAATACATCCAAAGGTTCAAATCCCGCAATCACCACTGGTTTGGCAAAGCGCGTTGCCACATCATGATAAGCATCACTGCCAATAACAATACTGACATGTGAAGGACCGACAAAGCCATCTATTTTGACTTCATCGGATAAGATGGCTTCCATCGCAATCGGTGTCAGTACATGATTACAAAACACAAAGAAGTTATTCAAGCCTAACTTTAATGCTTTATCTAATGCAACGGCTGTCGGCGGTGTTGTTGTCTCAAAGCCAATCGCAAAAAAGATCACTCTCTTACCTGGATTCTCTTTAGCCAACCTTAACGCATCTTCACTTGAGTAAATCATGCGCACATCCGCACCGCGCGCTTTGGCTTTGAGTAAGCTATCTTGGTTTGTACCAGGCACTCGCAACATATCAGCATAACTGCAAAAAATCACATTCGGCTGCAGAGAAAGAAAAATTGCCTGATCAACGCGTGCAACCGGTAGCACACATACAGGACATCCTGGACCATGAATCATCTTAATCTCAGCTGGCAACAGTCCTGTAATACCATAACGATGAATCGCATGAGTGTGCCCCCCGCAAAACTCCATCAGATGATATTTTCGCCCACTTTGCACACTATTGTTAATCTCAGCAATAAGTCCTTTGGCAACTTTTGGATCGCGAAAAACCTCAATATAGTTCATAGATCACCTCGATCTTGTTGTAGCATTTCAGCAAAATCTTTTAACGTTTGCTTGGCTTGTAATTCATCTAGTTTACTAAGCGCAAAGCCAACGTGCACGATTACATAGTCATTGATATCAACCTGATCTTTTAATAATGCCAAGGAAATCTCTTTGCGCACACCACCGATATTAACCAGCGCTTGGTCATCGCCATTAAGCGCTATAATCTGTGCAGGAATTGCTAAGCACATGCTTTTTCTCCTTGTTTAATTTATTCGCTGCAAGCCATGCTTGCCCTAAACTGATCCCACCATCATTGACTGGGATTTTTTGTGGCACAATCGCTTGTAAGCCAAGTGTTTCTAAGTACTGCACAACTTCAGTCAACAGCACTTTGTTTTGAAAACAACCACCGGTTAATATCACTTGAGTAATACCTTTGTTGAATGCACTCTCATGCGCCCATAATGCTAAAGCATAAGCCAAAGTCCCATGAAATAGCTCACTGCCTTTATCTTTTGGCATACCCATTATTCTTGCAACTAATTGTGATACACCCAGTTGATTATTGTTTATATCAATCAAGCTTTTATCAACCCTAGATACGTTAACCAATGCTTCAAGTTTCATTGCAGCTTCTGCTTCAAAGGTGTTGTCGTGACAAATATCTAACAAACTTGCCACACCATCAAATAGGCGCCCCATACTTGTCGTGCGCGGTAAGTTTTCTTTGTTTTTCTCAAGTAATTGCAAAAAACTTGGCGCTTTTTCATTTGCTAATAGATGCTTTGGCACTTTTAGCCCCAAGTCAACACAAAAGCTAAGCGCCATACGCCATGGCTCTTTTTGTACACGATCACCACCTAAATAAGGCATCGATTGAAGCGCTGATATTCGTGTAAATTTAAGTACTTCAATATCACAATGATAAAGCTCACCACCTCGCGCCATACCATCATCACCTAAGCCAAAACCATCAAGTACAATCGCTAATACCGGATCTTCTAGTGCATACTCCGCTATAGCTGCAGCAATATGCGCCTCATGATGCTGCACGCGAGTAAGTGGTAAATTTAAGCGCTCGGCAAACTCAGTCGTATAGAAATCCGGATGTAGATCACACGCCAGCGCACTGAAACTCACACCAAATAAATGTTGATAGTGATGAAATGCTTTTTCAAAGTATTTGATACTATCGACACTATCCATATCACCAATATATTGCGAGAGATATGCTTCATTGTGATTGATAAAACAAAAGGTGTTTTTCAACAAAGCACCCGTTGCAAAGACACAAGGTAATTCACGATTAAGCTTAATCGTTAATGGCACAAAACCACGCGCGCGACGAATCATCATTGATTTATCTAAAACCACACGCATCACGCTATCGTCACTTTTCATCGCAATTTGTCTATTATCACTAACGATCATATCGGCAATAGGTGCTAGCAATTGATAAGCTTGATCATTGTCTGCAATAATACTGCCACCAGATAAGTTAGCACTTGTTACCACCAGTAATAGATCATTTGCTTGTTGCAACCAATCACGATCTTTAGGTTGCCCCAAGAGATAATAAAAAAGCAAATAATCTACGGCAGAATTGGGTAACATCACACCTAGCTCATTAAGTTTAGGTGCAAGCATTTTCGGCAGCTGAGTCGTTGTTTTCTTTTCTAACAATACAATTGGGCGAGCTGACGAGTTTAATAGCGTACTTTCTTCTTGATTACACTGCACATATTGCTCAATACTGGCTTGATTTAATGCCATTAATGCAAAAGGTTTAGATGATCTTTTTTTACGTTGTCTTAAGTGCGTAATCGCTGTTTCATTTTTAGCATCCACAACCAATTTAAACCCGCTATGTGTTTTCAACGCTAAAATGTCACCTTGTTTCAGTATTTGCACCATATCAGAAAAGGCATGAGATAATTTAGGACCACACAAGCAACAAGCCGTTGTTTGTGCATGATAACGTCGATCTAAAGGATTGCGATAAACACGCAAGCAATCATCACATAATGGAAACTTGGAAAACGTCGTCGTTTCTCGATCATAAGGCAAAGACTCGGTAACACTAAAGCGCGGACCACAATAAGTACAACTAATAAAAGGATAAAGATAATAGCGACTATTTGGATCAAATAGCTCACTCAGACAGTCGTCACAAATAACACTATCGGCTGGGATTTTGATCTTGGACTTCCCTTCACTACTGGCTAAAATACTAAAATGGTCAAACGCTCTATCCATGATGATTTCAGTCATTTTAATATGTTCAATTTGCGCAAGCTTAGGTAATTGTTGCCTCATCAATATGCAAAAATTCTCAGCTTCCTGATGTGTCGTTTGTAGAATGATGTCAACACCGTGAAGCGTATTTTGCACACTGCCAAATAAGCCGTTTTTTACCGCCAACACATAAATAAAAGGTCTAAAGCCCACACCTTGGACAATGCCATTAACTGTGATTTTGACTGCTGTTATACCCATTTGTTACCCAGTTTAACCAGTTATCAAATCCCGCTTCCGTTTTAACCGAAAGCTCAAAAAATCGAATATCACGACGAATTTTACGAATATTTTCAATGCAACGCTCAACACTGAAATCAACATACGGCAGTAGATCCGTTTTATTAATAATCACGGTATCCGCATGATAAAACATATCCGGATATTTCAGCGGTTTATCATCACCTTCTGTCACTGAAATCACAGCAATGCGATGCTTTTCACCTAAATCGAACATTGCCGGACAAATCAAATTGCCTACATTCTCAATAAAGACAAAACTGTTTTCTTGAATGTCTAAATGCTCATACGCATGTCCCACCATATGCGCATCCAAGTGACATGCTTTGCCAGTATTAATCTGATAGGCTTTCGCTCCTGCTTTACGGATTCGATTAGCATCGATTTCAGTTTGTTGGTCACCTTCAACCACAACGATTGGGTACTCAGCCTGAAGCTTAGCAATCGTCTTCTCAAGTAACGAGGTTTTGCCCGAACCTGGACTAGATACAAAATTAAATGCTAGCGCATTTTTAGCTCTCAAAACCTCACGATTGGCTTGCGCATATTGATCATTTGCTGCCAAAATTGCCTGTTCTAATTTGACACTATCAACCGCATGATCATGATGGTGATGGTCATGCGCATGTTGATGCATATGCTCAGAATCGCTGCAACCACAAGTTGTACACATAACTTACTCCTTAACTCTTAACTCTTAACTCTTAACTCTTAACTCTTAACTCTTAACTCTTATTATTCTGACGTTACAAACTCAATTTTTTCTACCAACATATCTTGACCTGTTAGTATTTCTTTATCATGGCTTTGGCACTTAGGGCATGCATCATAAAACTTTGATAATTGATAATCATGCGTACATGTTAAGCAATGTGCCCATGCCGGTTTGACCGTAATATTTAAGATACTTTGCGCTAATGGCGTATCTTTAGCAGCGACGGGGAACCAAAAGCGCATTGATTCGATATCAACGCCGGCTAATTGCCCAACACCTAGTTCAATTTGTTGCACGGCTTGCGCCTCATACCCCATGCTTTTTGCTTTATCAAGCACAATAGTAATCACACTTTGGCACAATGAAAATTCATGCATAACTTATCAACCGATATATCACTGCAAATTAGATTAGCACACAATAAATAAGTGAAGACACTATGACCATGCTATTTAATGCATTAAATGCGCAAATAATGACATAGCGCAAGTTTTTCTTTGATTTGTCGCTTAGCCTTAAAAATTGGTTATGACCATATTACTGCTCACTTTGATTTTGTAAGCGTTGGCTGAGCGTAAGTCGAAGCCTCTATGAAGCGTAATTTTCCCGAGTTTACCACACTTCGACTAATGCTCAGTGCATCGCTTCGACTGACGCTCAGGGTACGGTGAGCACTTATGGGTAAATTGTAGTCTTAGCCTAAAAATTCTCACTCTCTTTTCAAGCCAAATTGCGTACTTGAGATCTTGGTCAATACTGCCTGTGCGTGATCAACAATCATATTGTTCATCTTGCGATATGCTGCATCAGGCAAATCCCAATAGTGCCAATACAAAGGCATACGCCATATGTTTTGCGTATCAAGAACGACTAGTTTACCCTCTGCCAACTCAATCACAATGTCTGCTTTTGGAATCAGTGCATATCCTAAAGCTTCTAAACATAATGACTTAAAGCTCTTCACCGATGGTGCAATATGAATATTATTAACATCAGGCTCAAAGTGATAAAACTTCTCCATTACCTCAATATTTAAATCGTCTTTTTGATTAAATGTCAGAAAAGGTGCACTTTTTAACGCTTGAAGCCATGAGCGAGAACCCACTTCGTGTTTGGCAAAATAACGCTGATAAAAGTCCACTGAAGCCACCAATAAATAATCCATACTGCCCAGTAACACGCTTTGGCAAAATGGGTAATTAACCATCTTGTTAGAAATACATACCAATGCCTTACCTTCTTTTATATAGTTTGCAGTTAGCTCTTGGTCATCGGCAATCATCTGCCAGCGCACGTCAGGATATGCTTTGGCAACCTTGATTAATACTTCGCTAAACCACGTATCCAAACTATCATAGTTAATCGCAATACTTAGCTTTAATGCTTGCCGATGTGTGTCAATCTCTTGTGTGAGTGCTGACTCTAACCACTTAACTTTTACCCAATGATTTAATAGCTTTTCACCCAAGGCAGTTGGTTGATAAGGCAAGTAACGTAACATCAATGGCACGCCATAATGCTTCTCAAGCAGCGCTATGCGCTGTGATACCGCTGATTGTGAGATATTTAACTTATTCGCTGCCTTTTCAAAACTTTGCAGCTCAATCACACTACTTAGTGCTGTTAGCCCTTTATAATCCATCTCTCGTCAAATTATTAATATAATTAATGATTCATAATAATATTTAATTTAACTAATCACTGCAACCTAATATAACATTGACCTTAAATAATATGTAATGAATCAAGAATAAGTTGCGTCAGCTAAGTACTTAAACAATAGTTTATTGGTAATCATGGATATTCGGGCCAAGCCCGAATACGACAGTTTTTCGTCATTCTCGGACTTGATCCGAGAATCCAAAAAACACCTGATAGTATTTGCATAGTTACTTAGTACCTCTCCCCTTGCGGGAGAGCTCAGGCAGCTTAAGCTGCACGGGTGAGGGGAGTAATTGAAGCTCAACTTGTTTTTGAATTATTACTATGCTAATTAATAGGAGCAAAATATCTGATGGAATTTTTTACTGGTTTACTTCTTGGTTTAACGCTTATTATGGGCATAGGTGCGCAAAACTTATTTGTTATCAAGCAAGCAATTACACGCCAATACGCTTATAGCACGGCTTTGATTTGTTTTATCTGTGATGTTATTTTAATTACTATCAGCATGTTTCTTACCGCAACAATGACGCATTATCTTCCTTTTGTGCGACCAATATTACTGATCGCTGCCATTATTTTTTTGTTCTACTATGGCGCACTCTCATTAAAATCTGCCTATCAAAGCCATGTTTCAGTTAACACGCTATTAAAAAATGAGCAAATAAGTACTCAAACATTAAACATCTACAAAGTGATTTTTCTTAGCTGCTCGTTTAGTTTATTAAACCCTCAGGCAATTTTAGATATCGTTGTACTTTTAGGTGGTGTTGCGTTTAAATACAAGCTCATCTATTTACAACTGGAGTTTATGGCTGGCGCACTCAGTGCAAGCTTTATCTGGTTTTTTGGTCTAACGGCTCTAGGTCTTCGTCTTAATCTTTTTTTCCAAAGTCGACACACATGGAAATATTTAGAGCTATTTTCCGGGCTTTTTATGTATGTGATTGCCATTAAATGCATCTTCCTGCTTATTCACTAAAGCATGACATAACGCAAGTTTTGTTTACTTTTGTGCGCTTAGTGTGTGTTTGAGTTTCCAATAAAGCACTGTCTTAGGCTATAGTGAGTAGCACTTAAAGCCAAGAGCTTGTAACCTATGCCACAGTACTTTCTTGTTTTTAATTGCGGTAGCTCCTCAATTAAATTCTCACTTTATGATCACAATACCTTAGTACAGACGCTTGTTGGACTGGTTGATAAAATTAATACCAAAGAAACAACGCTAAGCATTTCTATTAATGGTCAGACTAAGACAGAGACTTCACCACTTAATTACCATCAAGCATTTGCCAAAATTATTGGTTTTTTAAAGCAGCAAGACTATTTCACTCAAATCATTGCTATTGGGCATCGCGTCGTCCATGGTGGGCATTATTTCGATCGTGCTGTTATTGTAACAGATGATGTTATTGCTAAAATTCGTGCCCTTATCCCTTTAGCCCCTTTACACAACCCTGCCAACCTTGAAGGTATTGAGTTCTGTCAGCAGCATTTTATATCAATACCTCAGATTGCGGTCTTTGATACGGCTTTCCACCAGAGTATACCTGAGGAAATCTATCGCTATGCCATCCCCAATACGCTTTATGAAGATCTACATATTAGAAAATATGGCTTTCATGGAATAAGTCACCAGTATATTGCGCAGGCTGCCGCTCAACATCTATCTCTTACACAAGGCAATTTTATCTGCGCGCATCTAGGCAATGGCTGCAGTGTCACCGCGATCAAAAATGGTAAAAGCATCAATACCAGCATGGGATTTACGCCTTTGGATGGACTGGTCATGGGTACGCGCTCAGGCACTATTGACCCTAGTATTTTTAGCTATCTGCAACAGATGCTTAATATGGATATCAATGAGATTAATCAGCTATTAAACAAACAAAGTGGTTTACTTGGATTATGTGGGTTAAGTGATATGCGTGAAATTGAACATCTTATTGCCAATCCTGATATTGAATTAAAGGAAGCAAAACAAGCGAGATTAGCACTGAATATATTTAGTCACCGTGTCGCGAGCTTCATTGCGAGCTATCTTATGTATTTTGATCAACTTGACGGACTTATTTTTACCGCGGGCATTGGTCAAAACAGTGCCTTAGTACGTCAACAAATCATCAATCGACTTAAGTTTAGTGGTTTTGCCATTGATGCTGTGCGCAATGAAAATGCCGCACAAGCAATTGAAGTTCACGCTCAAGGCAGCAAACGCATTATGGTACTCAAAACCGATGAAGAGCAAATGATTGCGCAAAGTTGTCAAATGTTATTAGCTAATTAAGGATCAAACATGAGTCTACCAATCATACTACTGCCCACCGGTCAAGGTGTTGGCTTGTTCTCGTTAAAGCAAGGCTTAAGATACGCCCTTGAACAGCGTGGCTATCGCGTTAAGCTGTTTAATCCATTATTTGATGCGGAAATCTCGTCTTCTGAAATTGAGCGTTATTTTCAACAAAACAAGATGAAAGATTTTTTTGAATACTTGCTTAATATCTACGATAAAGTTAGCCAAAACAGTGATATTACCTTAATTGATGGCGTGTTCATCAAAGAACACAATCATAATCAGTTTGAATGGCTAAACGCTTACATCAACCTCTTTAATAAAACACTTATTCGCGCATTTAATGCTAATGTTATCTTCATTGCACGCCAAGGATATAAGACGCTAAAAGACCTTGAGATTCAACTAAAGCTATATCAACAGCAAATTCCCCAAGATGCACTCTTAGGCGCCATTGTTACTAAACTTAATGCACCAGTTGATAATGATGGCAAAAATCGTTTTAGTTTATTAGATGAAGATATTAACAATAGCGCACCAAATCTTACGCGATCAGATATTGAAACATTAACTATCTTTAACAGTAATCACCTAAATTTACTCGGGGTGACACATTGGCAAAACAACCTCAGCTACCCACGTGTTATTGATATAGCCAATCGTTTAAATTTAACTGCACTCTTTGAAGGTTTTGATCTTGAGCGCCGTGTGCATATCGTCACCATGTGCTCGCGTACCGTTGATCACGCCTTAGACGAGATAAAGCCAGGCACATTAATCATCACTGCTGCTGATCGCAGTGATATTATTCTAGCAGTGACAGTTGCCGCACAAAAAGGCATTAAAATCGCGGGATTAATATTAACTGCCTTCTCCCTTGCCAATCGTGCCGTGCTGGATTTCTGTCTTGATGCGGCTAAACGCATGTCTTTACCTATCTTTGTGACTTACAATAAGAGCATTAGCACCATTTTAAAGTTAGCTGATATTGATTACAACAGCATTCCTAGAGATGATATAACGCGTTTAAATCTCTTGCGCTCATCCATTGCTGAATGCATTGATGTCGATATGATTACACGCAAGCTTACGGCAACACCCACACCAACCAAACTATCGCCGCCGGCGTTTCGTCATTATCTGATCAAGCGTGCAACTGAAGTCACCAAACGTATCATTCTACCCGAGGGTTTAGAGCCACGCACGATTGAAGCTGCTATTTTTTGTAGTGAACGCAAGATTGCTACTTGTATCTTATTAGCGAAACGTGACGATGTAATCGAGGTTGCCAAAAAGCAAGGCTTACACTTATCGGATAAAATCATCACAATTGATCCAGATAGCATCAAAACTCAGTATCTCAAGCCGCTTATCGATGCGCGTAAACATAAAGGCATGACCGAAATTATGGCGCGTGATGCCCTTGAAGATAATGTAACCCTTGCAACCATGATGTTATATATGTCAGATGTTGATGGCTTAGTTGCAGGCGCTTTAAACACCACCGCACATACCATTTCTCCCGCACTTAAAATCATTAAAACAAAACCTGACTGCTCGATTGTCTCGTCGGTATTTTTCATGTGCCTTGAAGATCAAGTGCTTGTTTATGGTGATTGCGCGGTTAATCCTGATCCGACAACCGAGCAATTAGCTGAAATTGCTATTCAAAGCGCTGAGTCTGCCACAGCATTTGGTATTGATCCTAAAATTGCCATGATCAGTTATAGCACGGGAGACTCAGGTCATGGTGCCGATGTTGATAAAGTCAAATCTGCAACTGAATTGGTGAAGGCAAAACGTCCTGATCTGATCGTTGATGGTCCCTTGCAATATGATGCTGCGACAACGCTTTCGGTTGCTCAACAAAAGGCACCTAATAGTGCCGTTGCCGGATACGCCAATGTATTGATTTTTCCAGATTTAAACACCGGCAATACAACCTATAAAGCCGTGCAACGAAGTGCCGATGTCTTAAGTATAGGTCCTGTATTACAAGGGCTAAACAAGCCGGTTAATGATCTGTCACGTGGGGCCACAGTTGATGATATTATTTATACCATTGCAATTACTGCGATTCAATCACACGCCACTGAGTAAACGTTGATTAATTGGAGTTACGCACTTTAGAACAAAACTATGATTTCATAAACACCCCGTCAGCCTACGGCTGCCACCCCTTTTGCAAACATAGGTTTATAGGGATCTTTTTGTAAGTGGGTTT
>NZ_JBXTEF010000112.1:0-4438 GCF_057495195.1 Cysteiniphilum sp.
TCAGACTTTACAAGGAGAAGAATTAAATGAATAGAAAAGATCCCTATAAACCTATGCTTTGCAAGAGGGGTGCCGAGTTTACGAGGCGGGGTGTTGAAATAGCAAAAGTTCGTAAGTCCAGAGTATTAGAGAATATAAAAACAGGAGCTATGGGTGCTAACAATGAAACAGCATAAATATTTATTTATAGATCGTGATGGCACAATCATTATTGAGCCTGAAGATAAACAAATTGATCATATTGATAAGCTTGATTTTTTACCGGGTGTATTTGATGCGCTTATTACCTTGCAACAGGCGGGATTCAAGCTCGTTATGGTCAGTAATCAAGATGGTTTGGGTACTTCTTCTTTTCCAGAGAATGATTTTAATGCACCACATGAGTTGATGTTAAGAGTTCTTAAATCACAAGGGATTATCTTTGAAGATATTCTAATCTGCCCGCATTTTGATAGTGATCATTGTGACTGTCGCAAGCCAAAAGTGGGGTTATTAATGTCCTATTTGCGTGATCAGCGTATCAATCGCGATCACAGTTATGTCATTGGGGATAGGTTAACTGATCTTCAGTTGGCGGATAATCTAGGGATTAAAGGCATTCAAATCGCAAATGAGCAATATCCTGATTGGTTAACGATTAAAAACCATATTCTTTACACGCCAAGAGTGGCAACGATTACGCGTAAAACACAAGAAACCGACATTACTGTGTCAGTTAACTTGGATCAAGCAGGCAAAATAAATATCCATAGTGGTATTGATTTTCTGGATCATATGCTTGAGCAAGTGGCAAAGCATTCAGGCATTAGCATGGATATTCAAGCGCAAGGCGATTTGCATATTGATGATCATCATACGGTTGAGGATATTGCCATTACTTTGGGACAAGCATTATCTCAAGCATTGGCTGATAAACTAGGTATAAAGCGCTATGGATTTCTACTGCCGATGGATGAAGCAAGGGCTGAGATTGCTTTAGATTTAAGTGGGCGATTTTATTGTTTATTTGAGGCTGATTTTAACCGTGATAAAGTCGGTGACCTATCGGTTGAGCTCGTTAGTCATTTCTTTTACTCACTGGCAGAGAGTCTTAAGGCAACCTTGCATATTAAACTTAAAGGGCACAACACGCATCATATGATTGAGGCAGCCTTTAAAGCCTTGGGTAAAGTCTTAAAGCAAGCGGTAGCGAAGACCTCGTTAGATATGCCAAGTACCAAGGGGGTGCTATGATTGCAATCATTGATTGTTGTGGCAGTAACTTTGCCTCAATTCAATATGCGTTTGAGCGCTTGGGACAAACGGTTGTGTTAACACATGATCATGAGGTTATTCAAGCAGCGGATTATGTGATCTTGCCAGGGGTTGGGCATGCCAAAACAGCGATGGAGGCATTAAGGTCACATCAATTAGAGCAGCTGATCCCGACACTTACACAGTCGGTATTGGGTATTTGCTTAGGAATGCAGTTGTTACATGAGTTCTCAGAAGAAGGCATGGTTGAATGTTTAAAAATCATCCCAGGTAGCGTTAAAAGGTTTCAATCAAGTGATGCCTTGATTCCACATATGGGCTGGAATCGTTTATTGATTGATAATACAGTGCATAACACCAATGCCTTGCTTTCTGGGATTAATCCTGATGATTATGTCTATTATGTGCATAGCTTCTATGCTGAGCCTACAGCGTTTACCGTGGCATATAACGATTATATTAATCACTTTAGTGCGATGGTTAATAAAGATAATTTCTATGGTATGCAGTTTCATCCAGAGAAATCTGGCAAGGTGGGCGAGCGATTGTTGAGAAATTTTATTACGAAAATTTAAAGGCTGAGAAACTAAAAAGTTTTGGATATTAGTTATCGGTAGTCTAAAATGATACTAGGTAGTACCTGGTATTATAAGGAGCATATTATGGCAACATCACTAAAAATTTCAGAAGATTTAAAAGGGCGCATTCAGCAGCTAGCTCGATTACAGGACAGAACGCCACATTGGATTATGATGCGGGCAATTAATGAGTATGTTTCAAAAGAAGAAAAGAAAGAACAATTTAAGCAGGAAGCATTGGCTTCATGGCAATCTTTTAAAGAAACCGGATTGCATATTACTGGAGATGAGGCCATTCGTTGGTTGCAAACTTGGGGAACTGACAGTGAGGAGCCTGCACCTAAATGTCACAAATAAAAATTACAGAAGTTGCTTTACAAGGGATTCAGCGTTGCCAATCTTTTCTTGAGTCTAGAAATACTCTGGCAAGTCAACGAGCAGCAAATGAAATCGCCAAGTATATTCAATTACTTAAAGAAACCCCAGAAATGGGCAGACCATTATCTGATCATCTTCGAGAGTTGATTATTCCATTTGGTGATTCTGGCTATGCGGTTTTATACAGATATGAAGCAGTGACTGATATTTGTCATGTTTTGGCATTTAAACATCAGAAAGAAGTAGGTTATTAAAAGAGGAAATAAATGAATATTATCCCAGCAATAGACTTAATCAATGGTCAGTGTGTACGCTTACAAAAAGGTGATTTTAATGCCGTCACCCAATATACGGTTAGACCTGAAGATATGGCAATGAATTATCAACAAAGTGGTGCTAACTATTTGCATGTTGTCGATTTGGATGGCGCAAAGCAAGGTAGGCTTAAGCAGCTTGATGTGATCAAAGGCATTCGCAATAGTACGACATCAATCATGCAGGTTGGCGGTGGCATTAAGGATGAGGAAACGATCGATAACTTATTATCAATCGGTGTTGATCGTGTGGTGCTAGGTAGCATTGCTGTCAAAGATTATGAGCAAACAGTGCGGCTTTTTGAGCGCTTTGGTGCGGATAAAATCGTATTGGCACTTGATGTTAATATCGTTAATGGCACACCGATGGTGGCAACGCATGGCTGGATTAATACCAGTGATCAGAGTCTATATGATGTCATTGATTACTATTTAGCATATGGTTTAGTGCATGTGCTATGTACCGACATTAGTAAAGATGGCATGTTGCAAGGTGCTAATACACAACTTTATCAAGACTTGGTTGCTAAATATCCAAATATTTCATTTCAAGCGTCAGGTGGTATTGGTGCCTTGGCTGATTTGCACAATCTCAAAAAGACCAAGGTGCATAGTGTGATTGTCGGACGCGCGCTTTATGAAAATAAATTTAGCTTAAATGAGGCGCTAACATGCTAACAAAACGTATTATTCCATGCTTGGATGTATTAAATGATCAAGTGGTTAAGGGTGTGAAGTTCCAGAATCATCGGATTGTCGGTGATATTGTTACACTAGCCAAGCACTATAGTGAGCAAGGTGCTGATGAGTTGGTGTTTTATGATATTGCTGCAAGTACACGTAAGCACGGTGTGTCACCTAAATGGGTAACAGATATTGCCAAAGCGATTAATATCCCATTTTGTGTTGCAGGTGGTATTCGTAGTGTTGATCAAGCGCGTACTATCTTAAATGCTGGGGCGGATAAAGTATCGATTAATTCACCTGCACTAGAGCGTCCAGAGCTTATTGATGAATTAGTCGATGCTTTTGGTCAGCAATGTGTTGTCGTTGGTATTGATAGTAATGATATTGATGGTGAATATGTTGTCTGTCAATATACAGGTGATGTTGAAAAAACGCTAAAAACCACACGTAGCACCAAAGATTGGGTAACGGAAGTTGCCAAGCGAGGTGCCGGTGAGATTGTCATCAACTGCATGCAACAAGATGGGGTTAAAAATGGCTATGATATTGCGCATTTAGCAGTAGTTTCACACATGGTTAATATCCCTGTAATCGCTTCAGGGGGTGCTGGAGAAATGATACACTTCAATGAAGTATTTCAACAAACACGGGTATCAGGCGCACTTGCTGCAAGTGTTTTTCACAGTGGCAGTATTGAAATTCCTGAGCTTAAAGCCTATCTCAAAACACATGGTCAAACCATTAGAATGTCGAATTAAGGATAAATGTGGATAAACTTATTTTAAACAAAATTGACTGGCAGAAAATGAATCACTTGGTGCCTGTTGTTGTGCAATGTCGTACCTCTGGCAAGGTGCTGATGTTAGGATTCATGAATGAAGAGGCCTTATCACAGACGATGATTACTGGCTTTGTAACTTTTTACAGTCGCAGTAAACAAAGGCTTTGGCAAAAAGGTGAAACAAGTGGCAATGTTTTGAAGCTTATTGATATCGCTGTAGATTGCGATGGAGATAGTCTTGTTGCGCTAGTTGATGCGGTGGGCCCGACATGTCACAAGGGTACCGAAAGCTGCTTTGATAAGACCTATGATAATCCGTATGAAGTATTGGCGCGATTAGAAAATACCATCAAACAACGTAAAAAAGATAAACCACAAAATAGTTATGTTACGAGCCTTTTTGCTAGTGGTGTGTCGCGCATTGCGCAAAAGGTCGGTGAAGAAGG